>NZ_JBSXNH010000063.1:0-129359 GCF_056857535.1 Vreelandella sp. L-25 | reverse complement strand
TTATCGCCGTAAAAGTCCCACAGTGGGGATTTTTACGGTGGCGAACCAACTCATATCCCCCAGGTCTCACATCGTCTCCACAGACGTAACTTTCCGAGTGCCCCTCGGTAGGTCGTGTCGACGTGAGTAGTATAGCACTGTGCAAATCATCAGCAAGGGCATCCTGCGGATGCCGCGCTATCCATCCGCTCACTAAAAGTAAGCGGTTTTTCGCGCTGATTGATAAAATGCATATGCCGTTGGCACTCACGCCATGCTTCTTGCAAACGTAGTAGTGCAATATCCTGAGTCATAATGGAAGTCCTGCCCGCTCAGCAATGCTAAAAATGGCCGGATAATTCTGGCGGCTGGGATAATCAATCAGCATATCGATTTTTTGCTCGCCGAGTAGCTGCTGAAGCTTTACTTGGCAGCGCATTTCAGCCCGTACTATGTCATTGACATCGTGGATATCCGTTGTGATCAGAAGATCAATATCGCCACCTTTGGCTTGATCATCCGTGCGGGAGCCAAACAGCTTTACGTTCGCTTGCGGCCCAAAACACGACTTCACGGCGCTGACGATGGCCTGACGCTGAACATCATTTAAGCGCACCGTTGACCTCCTTAGCCTACGCACTAGCCATTTATTACTTTCAAAAGGCTAGCATATTTTAGCCTTTCTTTTCCCCACTCATGGTAAACCAACATTCTTCAAAAAGTTGACACCCTCAGCACAGCCCCGCTAGAGTCCTGTCAACTTTCAAAAGAATATAGGTTTACCCGTGACCGCTACCTCGACCACTACTTCAACTGCTTCTTACGCGGCAGATGCCGCGCCGCGCCACGACTGGACGCTTGACGAGATCAACGCGCTTTTTGCGCTGCCCTTTAACGACCTGCTGTTTCAAGCCCAGCAGGTGCATCGGGCGCATTTCGATGCCAACGCGGTGCAGGTCTCTACTCTACTGTCGATTAAAACCGGGGCCTGCCCGGAAGACTGCAAGTACTGCCCGCAATCGGGCCATTACAACACCCAGTTGGAAAAAGAGAAGCTACTAGAAATCGAGAAGGTAGTGGCCCAGGCCCAAGCGGCCAAAGAGGCCGGTGCCAGCCGCTTCTGCATGGGGGCCGCGTGGCGCAGCCCGCGGGATAAAGATTTAGTGGTGGTGGAAGAGATGGTGCGCCAGGTGAAAGCGCTGGGGCTTGAGACCTGTATGACGCTGGGTATGGTCGACGGCGAGCAGGCCACCCGGCTGGCGGCGGCCGGGCTGGACTACTACAACCACAACCTCGACACCTCCCCCGATTACTACGGCGAAATCATCACCACCCGCACCTACAGCGACCGCTTAGAAACCCTGGCCACCGTTCGCGATGCCGGTATGAAAGTGTGCTCTGGCGGTATTTTGGGCATGGGCGAAGGCGCACAGGATCGCAGCGCGCTGCTGCAGCAGTTGGCTAAGCTCTCTCCGCATCCTGAATCGGTGCCTATCAACATGCTAGTCAAAGTGCCGGGGACGCCGCTGGAGAACGTCGATGATTTAGACCCACTGGAGTTCATCCGCGCCATTGCCGTGGCGCGCATCATGATGCCCCAGAGCCACGTGCGCCTCTCCGCAGGCCGCGAGCAGATGAGCGAATCCACCCAAGCGCTCGCCTTCCTAGCCGGTGCCAACTCCATTTTCTACGGCGACAAGCTGCTGACCACCGGCAACCCCCAGGCAGAGCGCGACCGTGCGCTGTTTGCCAAGCTGGGCCTGCACCCCGAGCGCCGCGACACCTGCGAAGACGATACACAGCGCGCCGAAAGGCTGGCCCAACAGGCGCAGCGTAACGCCCAGGCAGAGCGCGCTGCGGCGCTGGCGGTGGATGCCAGTGTCTGAGGTGTGGCACCAGCGCTTAGCGGTAGCCCGCGATGAGCGCGAGCGCCAGCAGCGCTGGCGCAGCCGCCGCGTCTCTGCCCATGGGGCACTCGACTTTGCAGGCAACGACTATCTAGGCCTTGCTCAAGACCCACGCGTACAGGCGGCCCAGGCCGAAGGCGCGAAACGCTTTGGCGCTGGGGCCGGCGCGTCGCACTTGGTCAGCGGGCACCTGGGCATTCACGATGCCCTGGAAGAGGCGCTGGCCGAATGGACCGGACGCGAAAGAGCGCTACTTTTCTCCACGGGCTATATGGCAAACCTGGGCGTACTGCAGGCGCTAGCGGATTCGAACACCGCGATATTTCAGGACCGATTTAACCATGCCTCGCTGCTTGATGGTGGCGCGCTGAGCGGCGCCCGCTCCCGGCGTTACCACCACCGCGATGGCCACGACTTACAGCGTTTGCTTGCGCGCAGCACGGCCACTCACAAGCTAGTGGTGAGCGACGGCGTATTCAGTATGGATGGCGATATCGCTGACGTCGGAGAACTTGCCCACATCAGCCAGCAACACGGCGCCTGGCTGATGATCGACGATGCCCACGGGCTTGGCGTGCTCGGCGAAAACGGCGCAGGCTGCGTGGCAGGCTTCAATAGCCAGCAGGTGCCAATCCTGGTCGGCACCCTGGGCAAAGCGCTGGGCACCGCGGGCGCTTTCGTGGCGGGGGATGCGGCACTGATCGAGCACTTGATTCAGTTTTCCCGCAGCTATGTGTACACCACCGCCCAACCGCCCGGCATTGCCGCCGCTACTCTGGAAGCGCTCACCATCGTCCAGCGGGAACCAGAGCACCGCCAACGGCTCACTCGCCATATTGACTACTTCCGCCAGCAGGCGGCCGCCTTAGGGCTGCCACTCGGCCACTCCCACACGCCCATCCAGCCGCTGCTGCTGGGCAGCGAGCAGCGCACCCTAGCCTGGGCGGCCACGTTCGATGAGCACGCTATCCAGGTAGGGGCGATTCGACCACCCACGGTGCCTAACGGCGAGGCGCGGCTGCGCATCACCCTGAGCGCCCGCCATACCCAGAGCGATATCGACAGGCTCTTGGAGGTCGCCGCCGCCTGCCTGAACGAGGAGCAGCGATGAAGCTCATCCTGCTCTCGGGCTGGGGCGTCGACCGCCGTATATGGCAGACGCTTTCGGAGCATTGGCCCAATACGGTCGACCCCAGCGCAGTGGAGTGGCCCGGCTACGGCGATGCTCCGGCGCTACCCACCCCCACACACATTGAAGCGCTCGCCGAGCGTATGGCATCTAAGCTACCCAGCGATGCCGTCTGGGTGGGCTGGTCGCTGGGTGGGCTGCTGGCCACGGCGCTGCTCAATCATCTGCCGCCGCCCAAGGCCCTGTTGCTACTGGGCGCAGGCAGCCGTTTTTGTAGTGACGCGGAGAGTGATGGCGGTGTGAGGAGCGACGAGCTTGCCAGCTTTCAGTGCACCTTCCGCCGCGATCCCGTTGCCACGTGGCGGCACTTTCTGCGCTGGCAGGCCCAGGGCGAACCCAATGCCCGCGAGGCCCACCGCCAGCTACGAGCACAGTTAGGTGAGACTCCCCACGCCGATACCGACACGCTCGCGCAAGGGCTCATGTGGCTAGAGACGCTGGATAACCGGGCACTGCTTGCCAACCCTCCCTGCCCTATCCGCCGATTGGCAGGCGCCCACGACCCGCTACTACCAAGCAGCACGCGCCAGCAAGCGCTTCGACTGGAAGCCGCAGGACACTGCCCCATGCTCTCCCAGCCCGCCCAGCTGGCGGCACGGCTGGCCGAGCAGGCCACGCGGGCGCTACAGGAGCCGCGATGAACACACCGGTCACCTCGCTGCCACTGCTCCGCTGGCAGGAGCGTGTTGCTCGGGCCTTTTCCCGAGCGGCACCACGCTACGATGCTCTCGCCAGCGCCCAGCGCGACATTGGCGAAACGCTCTGGCAAACGCTGCCGCAGAGCGCCCAGCAGGTGCTCGACCTTGGCTGCGGCACCGGCTACTGGACCCAGCGGCTGGCGAGCCACTACCCAAACGCCACCACCACCGGGCTCGACCTGGCGCCGGGTATGCTCGCCCACGCCCAGGCACAGTATGGCGATGCCATACGCTGGCAACAGGGAGATGCCGCCGCGCTGCCGCTGGACGACGCAAGCGTGGATCTCGTGTTCTCTAACCTGGCGATTCAGTGGTGCCCGGATATCGGCGCGGTGATGCAGGAGTTGGCGCGGGTGCTCGCCCCTAGCGGGCAGGCGCGCATCACCACCCTGCTGCCCGGCACGCTTCATGAGGTGGCCACCGCCTGGCAGCGGCCCGAGGCCCTGCTGCAAACGCCGGACGCCAGCACCGTACAGCGGGCGATTGCGCGAAGTGGCTTGCGGCTTACCCACCACGTGCGCGAGCAGCGGCGCTTTTTCTACCCCGACCTGAATGCCGTCATGGCCTCCATCAAGGGCGTGGGCGCCCAAGTAGCCAGACCCAACGCTCGGCTGACCCGCCAAGCGCTTGCCACCGCCCAGGTTCGCTATGAATCGCTGCGCACGCCGCAGGGGCTGCCGGTGAGCTACCACTGCCTGACGCTACAACTGGAAAGCGCGAGATGAACAACACCTATTTTGTCACCGGTACCGACACCGACGCGGGCAAAACCCTGGCCACCAGCGCGCTGCTGGGCGCCGCCCGCCAGCGCCAGCTCACCACGCTGGGGTTGAAGCCTATTGCCTCTGGTAGCGAGGCCACGCCCAATGGCCTGCGCAACCGCGATGCCCTGGCGCTACAGGCGCAAAGCTTCCCGCCGGTGGATTACCCAACGATCAATCCGTGGGCCTTTGCCCCCGCCATTGCGCCGCATCTTGCCGCCCTGGAAGCAGGTGCGGTGCTTAACGTGGCAAGCGTTACTCAGGCGCTCAGCGACACGTTAACCGGCACGCCACGGGATCTGACGCTAATCGAAGGCGCAGGCGCCTGGCGAGTGCCGCTGAACGAAGCGGAGGACTTTGCCGACCTGCCCCGCGCGCTCAGGCTGCCGGTGATTCTGGTGGTTGGGCTGAAGCTGGGTTGCCTGAACCATGCAAGGCTCACCGCCGAGGCCATCGCCGCCGATGGCTTAACGCTGGCGGGCTGGGTAGGCAGCGTAGTGGACTCAGCCTTTGCCGACGACAGCCCGCGCTTTGCAGCCAATGTGGCGCTGCTGAAACGCGCTCTGCCCGCCCCTTGCTTGGGCATCATTCCTCATTTGGCCACGGCGGATGCGGCCACCGCGCAGCGCTACCTCTCCCTTGATACACTGCTCCCCCTCGCCACCCAGGAGGCGACGCCATGAACTCCCCCGTTTGGCACCCCTACGCCCATCTCAAAACCCAAACGCCTGCGCCCAAAGTGGTCGGCGGCAGCGGCAGCTACTTTACGCTGGAAAGCGGTGAGCGCCTGCTGGATGCCACCTGCTCCTGGTGGTGCATGATTCACGGCTACGGCCATCCGCGCCTCGTCGCCGCCATCCGCGAGCAGGCGGGGGAGCTTTGCCATGTGATGCTGGGCGGCCTCACTCACGACCCCGCCGACCAGCTCGCGCAAGAGCTGGTGCGTATTACCCCGCCGGGGCTGAATCATGTGTTCTACTCCGATAGCGGCTCGGTGGGCATGGAAGTGGCCATGAAGATGGCGCTGCAGTACCAAGTGCTCTCGGGCCACCCCGGCAAGCGCAAGATGCTCTCGCTGATGAAGGCGTACCATGGCGACACCACCGGCTGCATGGCGGTATGCGACCCCGAAGAGGGCATGCACGGCCTGTTCGCCAGCCTGCTGCCTCAGCACCACTTCGCCCCGGCCCCCACGGCACCCTTCGATGCCACGCCAGCCCAGGTAGAGCATGACCTCGCTGCGCTACGTGAGGTGCTGTCGCGCCACCACCAGGAGATCGCCGCACTACTGATGGAGCCGCTGCTGCAAGCGGCGGGCGGGCTGAACATGACCTCGCCGCACTACCTGCGCGGCGCCCGGGCGCTGTGCGACGAGTTTGGCGTGCTGCTGATTTTCGACGAAGTAGCCACCGGCTTTGGCCGCACCGGCAGGCTGTTTGCCGCCGACCACGCGGGCGTCACGCCGGATATCATGGTGCTCTCCAAGGGGCTGACCGGCGGGTATCTGGGCCATGCGGCCACGCTGGCCACCGACCGGGTGCACGAGGCGTTCATTGGCGACAGTCAGCACCACGCTTTCATGCACGGCCCCACCTTTATGGGCAACCCCCTGGCCTGCCGCGTGGCGCTGGAGAGCCTGCGGGTGTTCGAAGAGGAGCATTACCTGGAGAAAATCGCCGCGCTCAGCCAAGTGCTACAGCGCGAGCTGCTGGAGGACGCGGCGCTGCGCGCGCACCCGGCAGTGGCAGATGTCCGGGTGCTGGGCGCGACAGCGGTGATCGAGACCCATGGCAGCGAGGCGCTGGCGGGCGTGGCCGCGTTTGCCAGAGCACGGGGCGTGTGGCTGCGCCCCATTGGCCGCTGGCTCTACACCATGCCCGCCTATATTGCGACGGACGCCGAGATCACCCAGATTACCGGAGTCATGAAAGCGTGGTTTCTCGAAGCGCGCCGGTAACCTGCCATCCATCGGTTCGCTCACTCCGCCCCGTCGTTGACTCAAGGCAAGAGCAAGTTGCCCTGCTTGCGCCACTGGTGAACCAGCGCTGGCACGCCTTCCCCCGCCGTGGTGTTGATCGCCAGCACGCCAGGCGGGCTGAGCGCATCGGCATCGGGGTCTATCAGTGCACAGGGGGTATCGTAGTCGATGTAGGTCAGCAGCGACGCGGCGGGCATCACCGCCAGCGAGGTGCCCACCACCAGCAGGAAATCGGCCTGGCTGACCAGCTCGCAGGCCTCTTCGAAGAGCGGCACGGCTTCCCCGAACCACACCACGTCCGGGCGCAGCTGGCTGCCTTTGTCGCACACCTCCCCCAGGCGGATTCCACCTTTGGGCAGCGGGTAGCGCAGCCGGGCATCGACGGATGAGCGTGCCTTGAGAATCTCGCCGTGCAGGTGCAGCACGTGGCGCGAACCGGCACGCTCGTGCAGGTCATCGATATTCTGCGTCACCACGCTGACTCGGAAGCCATCCTGCTCCAGCGCCGCCAGCGCTTTATGGGCGGCGTTGGGCTTCGCGCGGCGGATCTGATCACGGCGCTGGTTATAGAACGCCAGCACCCGCTCTGGGTCTTGCCGCCACCCTTGCGGCGTGGCGACCTCCTCCACCGGGTGATCCTCCCAGAGGCCATCGCTGGCGCGGAAGGTTTGAATGCCGCTCTCCGCGCTGATTCCCGAGCCGGTAAATACCACCAAGTGCGGGGCTGAAGTCATGCTATCCTCGGCTTACGTCGTCCAGTAAACGCCTAATGTACCAGTTGCCCCACGGTGCCTGCGAATCGCTGCTTGTTGCGATACGGGTAAACGTCGATCACCCGCCCCTCCAGAATCGCCCGCTGTAGCGCCAGCCAGTAGTCCGGGTCGAACAGCTCCGGATGCTGCTCCATAAATAGTGCGCGCAGTTCCGGGTTGGCAAACATAAACGGACCAAACTCTTCGGGGAAGATATCGTTGGGGCCAATGGAAAGGCTGGCCCCGCCATTCATGTAACTGTCGACCCCCTGGGATTTGGGAATATGGCGGAAGCGGCACTCGGTGAGATAGCTCACCTCGTCGTAGTCGTAGAAAATCACCCGCCCGTGGCGCGTGACGCCAAAATTCTTCAGCAGCATATCGCCAGGAAAAATATTCGCTGCTGCCATCTGTTTGATGGCGTTGCCGTAATCTTTTAGCACCATCACTCGCTCATCGGCGCTGCACTGCTCCAGGTAAATATTCAGCGGCGTCATCATTCGCTCGGTATAGCAGTGCTTAATGATCACTTTATCCTCTTTCAGCGACACCGTGGAGGGTGCAACCTCCAGCAAATGGGCCAAACACTCCGGCTCGAAGTGGTCCTGGCGGACGATAAAGTTGGAGAACTCCTGGGTGTCGGCCATGCGCCCTACCCGGTCGTGGCGTTTTACCAGCCGGTACTTCTCCCGCACGATGGCGTGGGTGACCTCTTTGGCGGGGTCGAATTTATCCTTGATGATCTTGAACACGGTGCGAAAGCTCGGCAGCACGAATACCGCCATCACCATGCCCCGCACCCCCGGCGCGATCATGAACCGCTCTTCGCGTTTAGCCACCTGCTGGTTCAGCGCGCGGAAAAATTCGGTTTTGCCGTGTTTGAAAAAGCCAATGGCGGCGTACAGCTCGCCCTCGGGCTTGTGGGGCATAAGCTGTTTTAGGTAACCGACGAACTCCCCCGGCACCGGCACCTCTACCTGGAAATAGGCGCGGGTGAACGAGAAGATGATCGACACTTCATCGGTTTCGGTGAGGACCGTATCCAAATGCAGGCAGGGGTCGCCGCCCTGCTGCTCGCCATACCCTTCCCCATGTAGAATCGGCAGCACCAAGGGGACCTGCTCGCCGCCACCTAGAATGCGCCCCACCAGATACGCCCCTTTGTTGCGGTAAAACACGCTGTTGAGTAGCTCCACCTGGGCATCGTCTGCCTGCCAAATCGCAACAGGGAGCTGAGCTTCCAGCAATCCAGCGCCGAGCTGGCTGTCGCGCTCGACGTCGGCAAAGGGGGACTCGAACGGGGCTTCGCTCAGCGCCCAAGCGAGCGCCCCCGCCCAGTCGCCGTTGACGTAATGCCTGCGGCACAGCTCAATGCCCGAACGGTGCGCGGCATCCTCCCGGGAGCTGTACACAAACATCCAGTCGTTGCGGATATGGCGATGCTGAAACACCGAGCAGAACAGCGAATTAAAGAAGGTTTCCGCCAGCTCATAATCCAGCCGCTGGCTAATCAACTGAGCGTAGTGCCCTCGTGCTTCCCGCCATGTCTCACAGTGGGCCAGCACCTCCTGGGCAAAGGTGCGCTGTAATCGGTCGAGCGTCTCCTCGACTTTTTCACCGTACAGGTTGATCCGCGCGGCGGAGGCCTGCTGCGCTTCACGCCAGGCGGCATCGCGAAAACGGCGGCTGGCATCTGAGGTGATCTGCTTGAAACGCGCACGGTACTCATCGAAACCGTGCAGCACAGTGGCCGCTAGGCGATACGCGGGAGAGTGTTTCATCACGCTGGCTCACGTCGAAAGAGGGCTTCCCAGATTCCGTGAACGGCACACTACATACGAGACGACCTTAGTCCTGTCAGTGTCAGCCCTGTGAGTGCGACGCAATGGAGGCGACCTCCAGGCGAAACGGCCCGGCAGTGCGGTCGGCAATCAAGAAACCGAGCTGGTGAATAGTATGTGGGTCGAGAGGCGGCGCGCTGAAAAGCAGCGTGCCCCGTCGCACCGCCTTAAACTGCGCCCAGGTGAATTGATGCGTTTCCCACTGGTGAGCTTTAGGCGTGAAGGCCACGCGGTAAGCGCTTGCTTCGTCCAGCGCGCTGCTTTTGAGCCTTAGCTGATAGGTGCGACCATCGCCACGCACACGAAGCACAATTCCTTGGCCATGAGCCAGGGTCGGTTCAAAGCCGTTGGGTTCACGGCGCACTGAGGCAAAACCGCCGCCGTTTTCCAGCGATACCTCCCCACCAAAGCAGCCAGCGCCAGCGTCCACGCGAAAGCCGCTTTGGGACACGCCGCCCATCACGCCATCGTCCACGGCGTACCAGCGCCGCTGTTCTGACTCGGCCATGTTCGATTCGGTAAAGTTCAACATCCTTCAAGCTCCTCCTTGCCTGCCAATAACAACGCCTCTGAGCGAAAGCCCAGAGGCGCACTGCCGTGGTTCAGACTAGGCGATCTGCTGTGGTGATTACAATTTCGCGGAAGCGGCCTTCGGTGCGACAGGGTCGAGATCCTCAGGTGCTGCGGTGACCAGCGCGAACTCCTCTTCTGCGGTTTTCGCGACTAAATGATTTTTGCTGTAGAGGAAGTAGTAAGCCGCTCCAGCAATGAACAGCACGATGGTGTAGTTGAACGCGCGAGGGTCAAACGCGTAGACACCGGTCAACGCGACGAGCGAGAGCACCAACGCGATGCCTGAGGTCACCACGCCTCCCGGCGTTTTATAGGGGCGCGGCAGGTCGGGCTGTTTCACGCGCAGCAGAATATGGCTAAGCGCCATCAGCGCATAAGAGATAGTCGCCCCCACAACGGCCATGCCTAACATCAGATCGCCTTCCCCGCTCAGCGATGCAAGAAAGCCCAAAATACCGGGCACAATCAGCGCTAAGTAAGGCACTTTGCGCTCGCTGGTGAGCGATAGCGGTTTGGGTAAATAACCCGCCCGAGAGAGCGCGAATACCAGGCGGCTATAGCCATAAATAATCGAGAAGAACGACGCGATCAAACCCGCTAAGCCCAGCACGTTGACCAGGGTCGCCAGCGTGGGATTACCCGCCGCATTCAGCGCATCTACCAGCGGCACGCCGCTTTGGCCAATCATCTCAGCGCCCGCCGCACCGGCCAGCAGCACGACTACGAGCAGGGCGGTGAAGAGCAAGAACAGCATCGCACCAATGATGCCTTTGGGCATATCCCGGGCGGGATCTTTCGCCTCTTCGGCCGCCAGCGGCACACCCTCTACCGCCAGGAACAGCCACATGCCAAAAGGCAGCGCCGCCCAAATACCGTACCAGCCGAATGGCATGAAGGTGCTCGCCCCCGCCGCATCGGTGGGTGCAATATCAAACAGGTTGGCCGAATCGAAATCGCCGATCAGCGCCACGGCGGTGGCCAAAATGGCAAAGACCGCCAAACCGCTAATCACCATCATCACTTTTAGCGCTTCCCCCACACCCGCCAGGTGAATGCCAATAAACACCGCATAAAACAGCAGATACACCAGCGGCCCGTTAACGCCTAATAATGCTTCCACCGCCGAGCCAATAAAAATCACGATGGCCGCCGGGGCAAGCGCGTACTCAATCAATACCGCAAGCCCAGTCAAATAGCCGCCCGCAGGCCCCATGGCTTGGCGGGCAAAGCTGTAGCCGCCCCCTGCCGCGGGAATAGCGGCGGACATTTCTGCCAGCGCCAGCACTAGCGCTAGGTACATTAGCGCCATCAAACAAGCGGCAATCGCAAAGCCGCCCCAGCCCGCTTCGGCAATGCCAAAGTTCCAGCCCGCAAAGTCACCGGAAATCACGTAGGAAACCCCAAGGCCCGCGAGCAGCATCCAGCCTGCCGTACCTTTACGCAGCTGGCGCTTGGCCAGATACGCCTGATCAACCGTTGGTTGTGTCATCGTTTTGCCCTTTTCAGTGTGGAACGCAATGGGTGTCAGCGGCGTGCTGTGATCCTGGTTCCGTCTTGTTATTGGGAGAGCCGTCAGCGGTGTTATTGAAAATGTCGTCCGCGTTTTTGCGGCTGTTACCGTCAATCAGCCACAAGGAAATTACGAGTTGAACCGCTGCCGCCCTCCAAGACGTTGTCTTCGCTGCGGTCTTTTAGCTTCACGCCGGAGAGCTTGCGCTCCCGCGCCTCGGTTAACAGCAGCAGCAAGCGCCGGGCCGCCTCTTCATACGCAAGCCCAGCCGGGCGTACGTTGGAGATACAGTTACGTCGGTCATCTTTTAAACCCACTTCGGGGGCCCAGGTCATGTACAGCCCCAAACTATCTGGTGAGCTAAGGCCAGGGCGCTCGCCAACCATGACCAGCACCGCATCCGCGTTGAGTAGCGCGCCCACTTCGTCGCCAATTGCCACGCGCCCTTGCTCAACAAGGGTCAGCGGTGCGAGCTGCCATTCGTTCTTGTCGCGCCCGAATGCGTCATACAACGCGGTAAGAAACGGGACGCTGTTTTGCTGCACCGCCAGCGCCGAGAGGCCATCGACGATCACCACCGCCAGATCGAACCGTTGGCCGCTCTCTGCCGCCTGCTGCAGCGTCTGCCGGGATGCCTCGTTGAGGCGTCTGCCGTAGTCGGGCCGCTGCAGGTACATCGCACGGTCCTCTGCACGGCTGTGTACCGCAAGCGGTGCGGTGCTCAAGCCAAGCGCCTGGGTCAGCTCATCGGCGAGCACCTCACACTCCAGCGGGCAGTGAACCGCATCTTGGGCCTGGGCATGGGCGAGCTGAAACGCGAGCAGCTGTTTGGTGGGCAGGCTCACCCCCGCGCGCCCCAGACCAATGCGCGCGTCGGTAAAGGCGCGCAGGCGCTCCCAGGGGTTCTCAATGACGATCGGCGCAGTGGTTTCCTGCGTGGGTTGCTTAGGCATCTTAGTCGCTCCCCTTCGGCAAGTGGCGCAGGCTGTTGGTGAAGGCGGCGGGCAGCTGGTCGTTAAGACGGTGGGTACTCACATCTTGGAAGATCTGCATCTTGGCCAGCCACTGCTCAAATTCCGGCGCGGCTTTTAGCCCCAGCACCCGACGGGCATAGAGCGCATCGTGAAACGACGTGGTTTGATAGTTGAGCATGATGTCGTCAGAGCCGGGGATGCCCATCACGAAGTTGCAGCCCGCCACACCCAACAGCGTCAGCAGGTTGTCCATATCGTTTTGATCGGCGTTGGCGTGGTTGGTGTAGCACACGTCGCACCCCATCGGCACACCTAAGAGCTTGCCGCAGAAGTGATCCTCAAGGCCGGCGCGGGTGATCTCTTTACCGTCGTAGAGGTACTCGGGACCGATAAACCCGACCACCGTGTTGACCAGCAGCGGATTGAACTTACGTGCCACGGCGTAGGCCCGGGCTTCGCAGGTTTGCTGATCCAGCCCGTGGTGGGCGTCGGCGGAGAGCGAGCTGCCTTGGCCGGTTTCAAAATACATCACGTTGCGACCCACAGTGCCTCGGTTCAACGTTTGTGCAGCGGCTTCGGCTTCCGCCAGGGTGCTCAAATCGAACCCAAAGCTGCGGTTGGTGGCTTCGGTGCCGCCAATGGACTGAAACACCAGATCCACCGATGCGCCCTGTTCAATGGCTTCTAGCGTATTGGTCACGTGAGTCAGTACGCAGGATTGCGTAGGGATCTCGTATTTCTGGATCACGTCGTCCATCAGCCGCATCAGCTTGATGCTCTGGGCGACGTTATCGGTAGCCGGGTTGATACCAATCACCGCATCGCCGCTGCCATACAGCAGACCATCGAGAATACTCGCTGCGATGCCGGTGACGTCATCGGTGGGGTGATTGGGCTGTAAGCGGGTCGAAAGCCGTCCCGGCAGCCCAATGGTGTTGCGAAATGCCGTGGTCACGTGGCATTTCTTCGCCACCAGCATGAGGTCCTGGTTGCGCATCAGCTTACTCACCGCCGCGGCCATTTCCGGCGTAATGCCGGGCCGGGCAGCGGCCAGCGCTTCTCTGGTGGCGTGGTCCGAAAGCAGCCAGTTGCGAAAATCGCCTACGGTCAGGTGCTTCAGCGGCGCAAACGCCTCTGCATCGTGGTCGTCGATAATCAGACGGGTGATTTCGTCCTGCTCGTAGGGGATCAGCGCCTCGTTCAAAAAGGTGGTAAGCGGCAGCTCCGCCAGCACCATTTGGGCGACGACCCGCTCTTCTGCCGATTCTGCCATCACCCCGGCAAGGCGGTCGCCCGAGCGCGGCGGCGTGGCTTTGGCCATCAGTTCGGCGAGCCCGCTAAAGCGATAGCGGCGGCTCCCCACCGTGGTGTGATAGGTCTGCGCCATGGGCCTTCCCTTCTCTTACCTGTTCGATACTCAAGGCGCGGTATGCGCGCTGAGGAACAAAACTTGCTTGTTCTCACAATAGCGCTATCACTTAACGGGGAGTATCGAGTTTTGGCAAAACACACCAAGGCTATAAAAACCAATAAGAAACAGCTGGTTAATAACGACAACAAGGCGTGGACGCGGTTGATTCACGCTGTCAGGAGCTGGTAATGACCTTGACGCCTACCCAAAGCGCACCAAAAAAGTGCATTCAAGAAGCGTTTGATGCCGATGAGCATGCGCAAAACCTCACCCGCTGGCAGCAGCAGTATGATCAGCTCACGCCTGGGCGGTTTTATGGGCGGCTGGATGAAATTGCGTTGCCTGCCATCCAGGTGTTCAAAGAGCACACCGGCCAAGCGCTGCGTCAGGATTGCCGGGTGTGGGAGGACTCCTTATGGCTGGGCATTCCAACCCGACCAGCGGGCTCGCGTATCAATGGGCAGCCACTCGACGCGCAGCAAGTGATGTGCCGCCCCGGCGGGCGCGATTTTGAATTGGTGACCCCGGAAGCCTTCGATATTTACGGGCTGGTGATACGTCTGCCAGCACTACATGCCGCTGCCGAACGCCAGGGCATCACGCTGGATGAGCAGTGGATGACCGCGCCCCGCCGGCATGTGAACCCTGCCACGCTGCGCGCCCTACTGTTTCTTTTGGAGCGGCTGTTAGGCCAACAGCAGGGAGCCATTGCTGAAAAGCTACATCAGGATATTCTTTTAACCGGCCTGCTGGAGCTATTAGATGCCCAACAGCCCTGTGGCGAGCTGCCTCCCAGCTACGCGCATCGCAAAGCCGTGGTCGACCGAGTCAAGCAGTACGTCGACGCGCATGTAGACACCCCCATCACCATGAACGCGCTGTGTGAACTGACCCATGTGAGCCGACGCACGCTGCAATATAGCTTTACGACGATTTTAGGCATTAGCCCATTGCAGTTTTTGAGGCTGACGCGCCTTAACCGAGTGCGGCGCGCCCTGCGCGCAGCTGAACCGCCACAAACAGTGACCGAGATTGCGACGTATTGGGGATTTTGGCACTTAGGGCAATTCACCCACGACTATAAGCAGCAGTTTGGTGAGTGCCCTTCGCAAACACTACAGGGGCCAGCCTAGCATCGCCGTTTATCTTATATATGAGAATGGATGCATTGACGACACTGTTTACCTTCTTAAAAAAGGGCTGCTGAGACAGCAGCCCCATAAGCCCGTTTGATGCTAGAACTCATAGAAAGCTTGGCCACGCGTTTTCGACAAGATTCCTCCACCGAAGAGTAACCAACACGACTATCCCGACTCTTTTGAGCTATCACTGCCTAACGTATCCGCTCCCCCCAACGCGACTGGCGGGGTTGCCAGCACCTTTGGTGCTTCTCTACGGTTCGTGCTATAGGTAGTGAGCGCTGCATTCAGCATGGCAGCCCCAACACTCGACGCCGTCCTGGCGCCCAGCTCACTCCCACCTTGCGAGGCCCTATGCTGAACACGACTTCCTGGAATCGTCTTCGCTACAGCGCCTACGCGCCTCTCTACGATGCGCTCGTAGCGCCCGCGTTGCGCAGACCAAGACGTGTCGCGCTCAGCCAAGTGGACTGGGAACCCGGTATGCGCGTTCTCTTGGTGGGAGCAGGGACGGGGCTGGACCTCCCCTTTTTGCCCCACGAGTTAGAAATACACCTGACCGATCTCACCCCTGCGATGGTCCGGCGCGCCAGCGCCAGGGCCGAGCACTATCAGCGTGATGTGGCTTGTCATGTCATGGACGCCACCCAACTCGTCTATCCTGATGAACACTTCGATGTCGTCATCATGCACCTGATTTTGGCGGTCATGCCTCGCCCTGAGCAGGGTTTGGCAGAGGCCTATCGCGTACTGAAACCCGGCGGACAACTGTGCGTCATGGATAAATTCCAACCCGACACCCAACCTGCCGGGTGGGGGCGCCGCACGTTGAACGTATTCACTTCGATCATTGCGACCGATATCACGCGTCAAGCCAGCCCCATGATCCAACATGCTGGCTTTCGTATTCAGCGAGACGAGCCGGTACTCATGAACGGTCTGTTTCGTGCCCTGCTCGCCGTCAAATAGCGCTGTTTTATTGCTCATCGCTTGCAAAAACCTATGCAATAAAATTAATGTGTATAGCTTACGTTGCACAACCCGTGGGGCACTGGGGTTTGCCTGCTCTCTATTCGAAAACGTCAATGATGAGGACGCGCCATGCCCAAAGCCGCCGTAAAGCGCTTTCGTCGCCTGCCAGAGGACGAACAGTCTCGCGTCATCGAAATGGCCTGGGAAGATCGCACGCCTTTTGAAGCGATCGAACGGCTATTTGGTTTAGGGGAACCCGATGTGATCGAGGTCATGCGCTACCAGATGACCCCAGGCTCATTCCGCCTATGGCGCAAGCGGGTCACGGGCCGCACTACCAAACATCAGTCGCTTCGCTCGCCCGATGTGATGAGAGGCTACTGCCCTACCCAGTACAAACGTTAACGCCACTGTCTTATTGTCCCACTCTCTCTTATCTTACTCACTAGGAAGGAACAGAGAGGCGAAGACCATTTTCAGCGCCCCAATAATGTTATATTATCACATAACATATACTATGAAAGGTCTTGGCAATGTCGTTGCTTTCTCCCTTACCCGTGACCGTGCTTTCCGGCTTTTTAGGTGCCGGCAAAACCACCGTGCTCAACCATATCCTGGCGAACCGTGAAGGCCTCCGGGTGGCGGTGATCGTCAATGACATGAGCGACGTCAATATCGATGGTGCCCTGGTACGCGGCGGCCCAGGCGAGTCAACACTCGACAGTAATGTTGCGCTCAACCGCGCAGACGAGCGCTTGGTCGAAATGAGCAATGGCTGCATCTGCTGCACCCTGCGTGAAGATCTGTTGGTCGAGGTCAGCCAACTGGCCCGTGAAGGTAAGTTTGATTACCTGGTGATCGAGTCGACCGGTATTTCTGAACCGCTGCCTGTCGCCGAAACCTTCACCTTTGAAGATGAGAGTGGTCAAAGCCTTTCCCACGTTGCCCGGCTAGACACCCTCGTGACGGTGGTGGACGGGGCTAACTTCCTCGCCCAATACCAGCAAGCGCAAAGCCTTGAAGAGGTCGGAGAGAGCCTGGGCGAAGAGGACGAACGTAACGTCGCAGACCTGTTGGTCGACCAAATTGAGTTTTGCAATGTCCTACTGATTAGCAAGACCGACCTGATCACTGAGAAAGAGCTGGACGCTTTGAAAGCGATTCTACGCTCGCTCAATCCCGACGCAGACATCGTGCCCATCACCCAAGGTGGCGTGCCGCTAGAAAAAGTGCTAAATACAGGCAAGTTCAACTTTGAACACGCGCAGCAAGCGCCCGGCTGGCTGAAAGAGCTACGTGGCGAACACATCCCCGAAACCGAAGAGTACGGTATTGGCAGCTTCGCCTACCACGCTCGCCGCCCTTTTCACCCTCAAAAGTTTCACGACCTGCTAAACGCCGAATGGTTTGGCAAAGGCCTGCTGCGCTCCAAAGGTTTCTTCTGGCTGGCCACCCGCCCTCGCTATGCGGGCCAGTGGAGCCAGGCAGGTGGCATTGCCCATCACGGCCCGGCAGGCGTGTTTTGGAAAGCCATTCCAGAAACCGACTGGCCAGAGGACCCAGAGTATCGCCAATTCATTATGGAGAAGTGGCAGGAGCCGTTTGGCGATATGCGCCAGGAGCTGGTATTTATCGGCCAAAACCTAGATGAGGCCAGAATGCGTGAAGCACTGGACAGCTGCCTGCTCAGCGAGACGAAGCTTTTGGAAGGTATGAAGGTATGGCAGCAACTGCCCGATCCATTCCCAGCCTGGGAGTGACAAAACCACGTCACACCGACACCACCCCAGCACTGGCCGGATGCGCCAACGCTTGCCAAGCGTCATAGGTGGTAAAGAACACTTGGCCGGTGAGCTCGTGGTAGAACGCCGTGTGCGTTAGGCGATCCATCACCGGCCCTTTCACCTCGGCCAAGTGGAGCATGGCACCGGCGTCTTTCAGCCGACCGTTGATCGCCTCCAGGCTCTCCAGGGCCGAAGCATCGATGACATTCACTGCCTGACAGGTGAGGACAATGTGCTTGATCGACGGCGAGCGGGCGGCCAGCGCCATGACGGTATCTTCAAGATAGCGGGCGTTGGCAAAATAGAGGCTTTCATCAATGCGCAGCATGGCGACATGCTCGTCGGTTTCTACCTGATGGCGCTTCACGTTACGGAAATGCTCGGTGCCCGGCACCCGCCCTACCACCGCACTATGGGGCTGGCTGGTGCGGTAAAGGTGTAGCCCCAGCGAGAGCACCACCCCGCTGATAATGCCCACTTCCACGCTGTGCAGAAGGGTCAGCAGCAAAGTAACGACCATCGCCACCCCATCGCTGCTGGAGTATTGCCAGGTTCGCTTTACCGCAGGCAAATCAATCAACGTCCCCACTGCCACGATAATCGTGGCGGCCAGCGTGGCGGTGGGTAAAAAGGCCAGTAAGTCGGTGAGTAGCAGCGTGGCCAACACAATCCCAAGCGCGGTAAACGCCCCCGCCAGCGGCGTTGCTGCCCCGGCTTCAAAATTGACCACCGAGCGCGAAAAACCGCCCGACACCGGCGAGCCGCCGCTAATGCCAGCGCCAAGATTCGCCATGCCGAGCGCAATCAGCTCTTGGTTGGGGTCGATACGCTGACGACGCTTGGCGGCCAGGGTCTGCGCCACGGACACCGACTCTACAAACCCTACCAAGCTGATAAGCAGCGCCGCTGGAAGCAGGCCGAGCCACAGCGATTGATCCAGACTCGGCAGCGTAATGGCAGGCAGGCCACTAGGCACAAAGCCCACCAAATCGACCCCGCGCTGCTCTAGTTGGAAGCCCCAGGCCAACAGCGTGGTCACTACCACGGCCGAAATAGGCGCGGCTTTGACCATTAACCCTGCCCAACTGGCAGGCATTCCCAGCTTGGTCAGCCAACCATTCAGGCGCTTGCGACACACCCATAGATACGCCCAAACGCCAAGGCCAATCAGCAGCGTGATGACATTCACCTGCTGCCACTGATCCAATAGCGCTCTCAGCAGTTCCACCACGTTATGGCCGGATGCTTCGACCCCAAAAATGTGCTTCAACTGGCTGATCGCGATCAAAATCCCCGAGGCGGTCACAAACCCGGAGATCACCGGATGGCTGAGAAAGTTGACTAAAAAGCCCAGCCGAAGCACGCCCATGGCGATAAGAATCAGCCCAGAGAGCGCGGCCAGCACCAGCGCCGCACCGATATACTCCGGGCTGCCCGGCGCGGCAAAACTGCTCAGCGCTGAGGCCGTCATGAGTGCTGCCACCGCCACCGGCCCTACTGCCAAACTCGCGCTGGTGCCAAAGACGGCGTACAGCACCAGCGGCAGCATGCTGGCATAGAGCCCCATTTCCGGCGGCAACCCTGCCAGCATGGCGTAGGCCAGCGCTTGCGGCACCAGCATCAGCGTGACGATCACCGCGGCAAGTACATCCCGCGTGAGCAAGCCCCGATGATACGTTCGCAGCCAGCCGATTAGCGGCACCCAGCGCTCAATGATCATGATGCAGTCTCATAATAGGTATCTGCTGATACGGGGCCTTCGTACTAGGGTTTCACGCGTCTTCGCTTTTTATTGGGCGCTTCGTTCAAGGCCATGGCGCTGATCTTCCAAGTCAACCCCTGCCGCATGGGCCGCCGCAAACAGCTCCGCCAAATCGCACTGCTCGTGCTGACGCTTGGCGTAGGCCCACAGGTGCGTGGCCCGCTTACCTGAGCGGCAAAATGCCAATAGCGGGCGCGGCAACTGCTGGAGCGCTTCAGCAAAGGCGCGAATGTCAGCTTCGCTGTACTCGCCTGGCTTCACGGCGATATGCACCCAGGCAAGCCCAAGCTGCTCGGCCTTTTCGCGGTAGCGCGCCTCGTCGGGAAAGTCCTCGCTCTCACCCTCGATGCGGTTACACACCACCGCGTGAAAACCACGGGCTTTTACCTCTTCCAACTCATCCACCGCCAGCGCTGAGGTGATCTCAACGCCTGGCTCCAATGGCTTCGTTTGCATGACCACACCTCCTATTGGTTTGGATAACATCAATCCCAGGCCGCACCTTCCAGGGCATCCAGGGGGATTTTTAGATAGCGCTTGCCGTTGGCTTCTGGTTCCGGCAAACGGCCGCCGCGAGTATTCACCTGCAGCGCGTGCAAAATCAGCTTGGGCATGGGCAGCTCGCCATCCCGCTGGTGGCGCAGGGCGATGTACGCCTCCTCGCTTTTGCCAACCAAGTGCGGGTTGTTGGCTCGCTGCTCATCGACGCTGCTCTGCCACTTTGGCTCACGGCCATCGGGCATATAGTCGTGGCCGGTGAACAGCCGCGTATTGCCCGGTAGTGCGAGAATCTGCTGGATGGAGTTCCATAGGGACTTGGCATCCCCACCGGGAAAATCGGCGCGCGCCGTCCCAAAATCAGGCTGGAAAAGGGTGTCATGCACAAAGGCGGCATCACCGATGACGTAGGTGATGGAGGCCAGCGTATGGCCAGGCGAGTGCAGCACGCGGGCGCTGAGTTCTCCAATGGCAAACGTATCGCCCTCCACAAACAGCGTGTCCCACTGGCGGCCATCGGTGGGCATCTCTGGCCAGTGATAAATCTCCTTCCACAGGGCCTGCACTTGCGTGACGTACTGGCCAATCGCCGTCGGTGCGCCAGTTTTCTCTTTTAGGTACTGGGCTGCTGAAAAGTGGTCCGCGTGGGGGTGCGTATCCAGAATCCACGCCACTGTCAGTCCCTCTTCCTCGATATATTTCAACAGCGCGTCAGCGCAAAAGGTGGCCGTTGCGCCGGATTTCTCGTCGAAATCCAGCACCGGGTCAATAATCGCGCACTGTTTGGTAGCGGGGTCGCTGACGATGTACTGAACGCTAAAGGTGCGCGGATCAAAAAAGCCCGCTACGTCGGGTGACCCCGCACCGGTGCTTTGAGATAGGGCAAAGGTCTTCATGCTTATCTCCTAGATACGTGAGTATGTATGCTTGACGCCTACGCGCCAATTATTGTTATAAAGATAGCTGATTATGAAATATAAGCAATCACCACCACAAAAATGCCGCCTCCCTGACAACAGGGGGCGGCAATCCATAAGAGTACTAGTGGCGCAATCGATACGGGCTAAAACGCCTTCTCCAACGCAAAGCGCGGCTGGGTGATCCCCTCTTTCGTCACGCTCTCCGTGAACATCGCTAGCGGGCGCACCCAGAGGCCGTAGTCGCCGTAGAGCGCGCGGTAGACCACCAGCGGCTCTTCGCTTTCGCTGTGCTGGGCGGTGCCCATCACTTCGTACAGGCTGCCTTTGTAGTGGCGGTAAATACCGGGAACGGGAGTCATTCGTTTTCCTCTTAGATGGCTTGTGCGGCGGCGGGCTGATTCGCTTTTTTGGCGAGGCGCTCCAGCACTTTGGAGGCGGCCACGAAGCCAAAGGTGCCGGTGAGAAACGTCGCGGCGCCAAAGCCTGAAGCGCAGTCCAGCCGTGTAGCCTCGTTGCTGCCGGGCTTTTGCAGGCACACTTCGCCGTCGGCACTGGGGTAGATCAACTGCTCGTCGGAGTAGACACACTCCACCGAGAAACGCCGTTTAGGGTTGCGGGAGAAGCCGTAATCCCGGCGCAATCTTGAGCGCACTTTGGAGAGCAGCGGGTCGTGCTCGGTGCGGGTCAAGTCCGCCACTTGAATGCGCGTGGGGTCGGTTTGTCCGCCCGCTGCGCCGGTGACGGTAATCGGGATTTTGCGTCGCTTGCACCAGGCGATTAGCGCCGCTTTGGCGATGACGCTATCAATGGCATCCACCACATGGTCGGCATCCTCAGGAATGCGCTCGGCTAGGTTGGTGGGCGTGACGAAAGCGGTATCCGCGATGATCTCGATCTCTGGGGCAATCAGGCGGCAGCGCTCGGCCAGCACGTCTACTTTGGGCTGACCAATCGTGCCATCCAGCGCGTGGAGTTGGCGGTTGACGTTGGAGACGCACACGTCGTCCAGATCGATCAGCGTGAGTTTGCCGATGCCCGAGCGGGCGAGCGCCTCGACCGCCCAGCTACCCACGCCGCCAACCCCGACCACCACCACATGGGCACGGCGAAATGCCTGCGCCGCACGCTGGCCGTAAAGGCGCCGAATACCGCCAAAGCGGAAGTCATAATCGCTAGAGGAAGTCGTGGATTCATTCAATGACATGGGCAGGCTCACAGTGCTTGCAGGGCAGAAGGCGTGGCAATGGGCGGCGTTCGCACGCTATCTAGCGGTAAATGCCCCTGCCAGCCAAACTGCTCGAACAGATTTTTCATCGTCTCACCCACGGCGCAGCTAAGCTGAATGCGTTTATCCAGCAGCGGGTGATCAAACGCTAAATAGGTCGCGGCCAAGAGTAGCCGTGGTGCGGCCAGCTGCTCGGCAAAAAAGCGGTTGTGGACACTTTTGCCGTGCTTGGCGTCGCCAATGATCGGGTAGCCACGGCGGGATAAGTGGCGGCGTATTTGGTGCCGTCGACCGGTCAGCGGCCGCGCTTCCACCAGCGAGTAGCGCGCCACCGGGTAGCGGTCTACCTGCACGGGTAGCTCGACGCTATCCAAGCGGCGAATATCGGTCATCGCGGGCATGGCAGGCATCTCCGCCTTGGGGCGCGTGCCGTCCTCCTCCCGTAACGGGTAATCCAACCGCTCCTGCTCTGGTGCTTTGCCGCGCACTACCGCGAGGTAGCGCTTCTCTACCTGGCGTTCGCTAAACCCTTCGCTCAGCAGGGCGGCGGCCTCGGAGGAGAGCCCAAACACCATCACGCCGGAGGTAGGCCGGTCCAGCCGGTGCACCGGGTAGACCCGCTTGCCGAGCTGGTCGCGCAGGCGCTGAAGCAGGAACTCGGTTTCCCCACGCGCCAGCGCTGAGCGGTGCACTAACAGGCCTGACGGCTTATGCACCGCTACAAGATGCTCATCCTGATAAAGGATGTTAAGTGGCTGCATGGAACTCCTTGATACATAGGCAGAGCATTTGGACATGAAACAGAAACAGGGGCGTACACAGGCGCATAAAATAGAGGTGCGGAATAGCCAAGCTATTGTCGCGGCTTGGCGCGCTCATGTCATCCGTTGCCAGCACGCTAGGCGGAGATTTCGTCGCCATTGGCAGAGTAGCGGTAGGCCAACTACTGTTAAAGAGTGCCCTTTGTGAGGGCTTCCACGGAAAAGGAAAGGAGCAATTATTATGCGCTATTCACTACCCCTTACCGGTATCGCGGCGGGTGTGCTGCTGGCCACCACGGTACAGGCCAATGAACCGCTTAATGTTGAAATACATAAGGTCAGCGCCGACGGTGTGGAGGAATCTATCGGCACAGTGGCCGTTGAGCATACCGAGCATGGCGTGCTGCTCACCCCTTCGCTCACCGGTTTAGAGCCGGGGGTTTACGGCTTTCATGTCCACCAAAATAGCAGCTGCGAACCCGCCGAAAACGACAGCGGCGAAATGACTGCCGCGCTGTCAGCTGGCGGCCACTACGACCCAGAAGAGGCGGGCGCCCACCAAGGCCCCTACGGTGACGGCCACTTGGGCGACCTACCTGTACTCACCGTCAATGGCGATGGCGAAGCCAATCTGCCGGTACTGGCTCCGCGCCTTAGCATGGAAGACATGCCGGGCCGCAGCCTGATGATTCATGCTGGTGGAGACACCTACGCTGATGAACCCCACCTGGGCGGCGGCGGCGCCCGCATGGCTTGCGGCGTTGTCTCCTCTTAACCCTCAATTTGATGGCATTTTCACTTCGGGCAGCCAAACGGTTGCCCGTTTTTCTTTGTTAATCAGCCACTAAAGTCGCAGACCACTAAAGTCGTAAAGCACTAACCGGTACGTCTCTGTACATTCACCCAGGCTAAATAAGCGCGGCTTGCTGCATGGCTGTCCGCTTGACACCCTCCCTGACCAGTTGAGTGCTTTACATGATCACGTTCATTCTCTCGATAGTGTTATTAGTCGTGGGTTACTTTACCTACGGCAAGTTTGTCGAGCGCGTGTTTGTCGCTGACCGTAAGCGTCAAACACCGGCGTTCAGTATGCGCGACGATATCGACTATGTACCGATGAATACCACGCGCAACTCGCTTATCCAGTTGCTTAACATTGCCGGTGTAGGCCCGATTTTCGGCCCTATCCTGGGTGCTCTCTATGGTCCGGTGGCGTTTGTGTGGATCGTGATTGGCTGTATTTTTGCAGGCGCGGTTCACGACTACCTAACTGGCATGATCTCCATCCGTAACCACGGCGCTCACCTGCCCCAGTTGGCGGGCAAATTCCTGGGCAAAACGATGAAGCACGTGGTGAATGGCTTTGCGATTTTACTGCTGCTATTGGTCGGCACCGTGTTCGTGACCTCTCCGGCGGCCCTGCTCGCTA
The DNA here is from genome assembly GCF_056857535.1 of Vreelandella sp. L-25. Classification (NCBI taxonomy): domain Bacteria; kingdom Pseudomonadati; phylum Pseudomonadota; class Gammaproteobacteria; order Oceanospirillales; family Halomonadaceae; genus Vreelandella; species Vreelandella sp. L-25. Next base: position 105,296 of record NZ_JBSXNH010000063.1, on the reverse strand, counting down.
ACATGACATCGCTGTCGCTGACGCTTATCATCCTGGCGATTTTTGCCTACTACCTGATTGCCACGCTGCTGCCGATTGATAAAGTGATTGGGCGTATTTATCCCTACTTCGGCGCGCTGTTGCTGTTTAGCGCCGCTGGCATCGGCATTGGTTTGGTGGTAACCGGCGCGCCTATCCCGGAGCTCTCTTTCCAGAACATGCACCCGGATAATGCACCGATCTTCCCGCTGCTGTTCCTGACCATCTCCTGCGGTGCGCTTTCCGGCTTCCACGCCACACAGACGCCAATCATTTCGCGCACTACTGAAAACGAAACCAGTGGCCGCAAAATCTTCTACGGCATGATGATCGCCGAAGGCGTGATTGCCATGATTTGGGCAGCGGCAGCCATGAGCCTGTTCCAAGGTGAACAGTCGCTTTCCGATGTATTGGCAGCAGGCGGCCCTGCCGCTGTTGTGGGCGAAGTCTCTACCACCATGCTGGGCGCCGTTGGTGGCACCCTGGCCGTGCTGGGTGTCATTGTGCTGCCGATCACCTCCGGCGATACCGCCTTCCGCAGCGCTCGGATGATTATTGCCGACTATTTGAAAGTAGAGCAGAAGCCTATCGTTAAGCGCATCCTGATTGCGCTGCCGCTGTTTGTGGCGTCTTACGCGCTCACCCATATGGACTTCACGCTGCTGTGGCGCTACTTCTCCTGGGCCAACCAAACCACCGCCGTGATTGCGCTCTGGACCGGCACGATGTATCTGGTGCTATCGCGTAAGCCTTACCTGATCACTTCGATTCCGGCGGTATTTATGACCATGGCGACCTTCACCTACCTCGCCTATGCGCCGATTGGCTTTAACCTGCCGCTGCAAACCAGCTATATCGTGGCGGCACTTGGCACGCTGGTCTGCATTGCGCTGTTTATGAAGCGCGTACGCCGCCTGAGCCGCGCCACCTTTAGCGTGGATGAGCCGGTGCCAGGTGCGCTGGATCAAGACGCTACGCTGGCCACTAGCAGTCGGTAAATATCAGGTCAACACTTTGCATTGAAATGCAAAACGGGCAGCCCCAAGGGGCTGCCCGTTTTGTATTAGCTAGCGCTCGGCGCTTAATCGCCTACTGCCAAGCGGACGAAGTCTTATTCTTCGTCAGTGGCCAGTGCCATATGTTTTTGCAGATAGTTCTGGATACCCACTTGCTCGATCAGTTTTAGCTGCGTTTCGATGTGGTCGATATGACCCTCTTCATCGGCCAGCAGGTCACGCAGCAGATCGCGCGTCACGTAATCTTTCACGCTTTCGCAGTAGGTAATGGCTTCGATGTAGTCGTTGCGGCCGTCATGCTCGATCTTCAAATCACACTCGAGCATCTCTTTGACGTTTTCACCGATATGCAGCTTGCCGAGATCCTGAAGGTTAGGAATACCTTCCAAGAACAGGATGCGCTCGATCAGCTTATCGGCGTGCCGCATCTCTTCAATGGACTCATCGTACTCCCACTTAGCCAGTACTTTCAGGCCCCAGTCTTTGTACATCTTGGCATGCAGGAAGTACTGGTTGATAGCGACTAGCTCGTTGCCCAGTGCGATATTGAGATGCTGAATAACCTTCGGATCACCTTTCATGCCATCACCTTTTTTTAGCGTACAAGTCTTATCGGACAGTACTGAAGCGTACTGTTTTTCAAAGGTACCATTACATTAACTAAGGAGTATAGGCCATTAAAAGGCTTACTCCCAACGATGTTGGGAGCATAGACAGGAAAGAAAAAATTTCAAATAAATCAATTATTTGCTAACGATAAGCCTAACAAGAGTGATTCGCGTCATACGGCGTAAGCAAGACTCATATCAGACTCTAAGCGAGCAGCTTGAACGGCCTCACGGGTGAGCGACTTGGCAAAGCAAGCGCACTTGCCGCACTGAGTGCCGCAGCCAGTGGCTTCGCGTACTTCTCGCCAGCTGCGCGCTCCGTCGCTAACCTGTTGGCGAATCTGGTGGTCGGTTACTCCCTTGCACACACATACGTACATGGCAACACCTCATAAAAATCATGAGGTGAATGTAAATGATTCGCATACATCTTTTCAAGTAGAAAACGTTGTTCTTTAGTATCGATTCGCCTTAAGGCAACTAAAGTTTTCGCTAACCTACTGGCTGAACAAATATTTTCTCTCCAGCTGCTGAAAATTATTTTTTCGGGAGCACCACGGTTTCGGTCTTGGAGGCGATGTCTGGCCAGCTTCTACGCTGCCCATCGAACAGCACCCACCAATAGCCGATACCGAAGGCCGCCAAGGACAGCCAGGCCGTCGCGCAGCGAATCAGGCTCTGCTTTAAGGTAATCGCGTGACCATCCAGGGTTTGTACGCGCAGCCGCCAGGCTTGCATGCCGAGCGTCATCCCTCCCCGGCGCCAGGAGTAGACGAAGAACAGCGTCACGAAAAACAGCAGCATGAGCCGCAGGCTCCAGATATCGAAGGCCGTGGTACCGATCTCTTCTGCCGTTTGGCCCAGCACGAAGCGGAAAAAGGCCAAGTGAGCCACGGTGACAGCGATCCAGATGGCCATCACCAAAAAACCGTCGTACAGCATGGCGCCCAATCGGCGACCTATGCCGGCGGGCCAAACGTCATCCAACTGGGTAAAACGTCGCGTCGTCACTGCTCTATTCTCCTGATGTGCGTCTGCGCGGCCTTTAGCCATTTCGGCGCAAGAAATAGATCCCCACCGCGGCACAGGCAAGAGTCGGCACCAGCACCGCCCAGACAGGGGAAAAGCCAAAGATGGTCGACGCCGGGGCGAGCAAATCCTGCACGTACTTGAACACCAGACCGGTCACTACGCCATAAAAAACCCGCGTACCCGCTGCCACCGAGCGCAGTGGCCCAAACACGAACGAGGCGGCAATCAGCACGAGCGACCCCATGGTGAGCGGCATCAATACCTTTTGCCAGAAATAGAGCAGCGGCTGGTCTGCCTGAAGGTTCTGGCTTTGGAGGAAATTGGCGTAGGCCCATAGCTCGCTGGGTGCCTGGCTTTCGATATCGCGCAGTAGCCGCTCCAACTGAGTGGGCGTGAGCGCCGTTTCCCAGGCGGCGGCTGGCTGGTAGTCCGATTCGGTGCGGTCATCGAAAATGCGTGTCGTGGTCACGCCTTCCAACAGCCATGCCCCCTCCTCCCAGTAGGCACGATTGGCATGGGTCGCTTCGATGAGACGGCGCTCGTCGAAGCGGTAGCGGGTTAAATCCAATACCACGTTATCCGCCCGAATGGCCCCAAAGCGGTAAACGCTGTCGCCTTCGAACTGCCAGCCGCTGCGGGTGGTGAGCATGGCTCCCTCGCCTTGGCGCTGCTCTAAGCGCCAGGCTTCGGCGTACTGCTCGGTTCGTGGGCTGACGAACTCTGCCACCAGCAGCACGACCACAACAACCAGCAGCACGGGCTTCATCACGCCCCACACAATCCGCGCCAGCGAACGCCCGGCAGCACGCATCACCGTTAGCTCATTGCTGGAAGCCATACTGCCCAGGCCAATGAGTGCCCCAATCAGCACCGCCACTGGGGCGTATTGATAAAAGCGCCAGGGCAGCCGCATCCCCAAATAGAGCAGCACGTCTAACGCGCTATAATCGCCTTGGGTGTCGCCTAAATCACCAATGTAGGCAATGGTGATATCCAACCCCAGCAGTACAAACTGCACCACCACAATGGCTGCCAGCACGTTGCGGGCGATATAGCGATCCATTTGATCCATAGCGATCAGCATTAGCGCATTCCTTTACGTTGCGAGTGCCACAGCAGCAGCAATCCAAGCCCTAAGAACAGGCCATGCACGGGCCACACACCCACGGCAACCGCTAGAGAGCCGCCGCCAATAGCATCCACCGCTGCCAGCAACAGGCTTAAATAGGCGACGTAAAGAAATACCGCAGGAAGTAGCTTGCCAAAGCGCCCTTGACGCGGATTCACCCGAGAGAGCGGCTGGGCCAATAGCGCCAAAATAAATACCATTACCGGCAAGCCTGCCCGCCACTGAAACTGCGCCTGCGCTCGTGGGTCTGGGTCGTTCCACAGCTCAGTGGTGGTCGCATACTCAAGCGAGTTTAACTCTTGCCGGTCACGGCTTAGCCCCAGCCGCAGCGTATAGCGCTCGAAGGTCAAACGCTCGGCATCCTGGCGTCCGGGCGTTACGCCGTAGCGCTCGCCGTCTTCCAAAATGAGAAAACGGCTGCCGGTATCGACGTTCGTTTCCTGATAGCCCGACCCCGCGCGCGTGATGTAACTATGCGTTTTTTCTGCCCCCGCCATGGGCTGCTCGTGCACCAGCACTTCCTGCATTTCCGTGCCGTCGCTATTGAAGTCAGTGATATAGGCTGTGCGCCCGCCGCCAAAATCTTGGAAACGCCCTGGCGCCAGCACTGAGACATCTAAACGGCTGCGCTGCTCTTCTAATGTGGCCTCAGTTTGCAACGCCCCGGCAGGGGTTAGCCACAGGCTACACAGCCCTACCAATACCGCGACCACTGTTGCGGGCAGCAGGGTTACCCGTAAAAGCCGAGTGGGGCTCATACCGCAGGCCACCATGACGGTGATTTCGCTGTTCATATAAAGCTGCCCATAGGCCAACAAAATGCCTAAAAAAAACGACAGCGGCAGGATCAGCTCCATAAACCCAGGCAAATGAAAAACCATCAGGCTGCCTAGAATCGTGACGGGAAAATCGCCCTCGGCGGCATCTGAAAAGTAGCGGATAAAACGGCTGCCCATGATCACAAGCAGCAAAATGCCCGCCACGGCGGACATCGTCAGTAACACTTCGCGAGTTAAGTACCGAAATAAAATCAATGCACTCTCCGACTAGTGGTGCAGGTTGCCATGCAATGCGCCCATGGCTTGGGTACACTAATCAAACTGGTAGCAAACACTAAATAACGGGGCATTATCCCGAATCACTCGTTGCTTGTCTTGTTGGAGACGTCATGGAATTTTCCGTTCAGACCACGAACCCAGCCAAAGCCGAAACGGCTTGCCTCGTTCTCCCTGTCTATAAAGGTAGCGACTTACTGCCCTCTGTCGCCAAATTAGACGACGCCAGCGAGCGGTTAATCGGCCAACTGCTGGAGCGCGGCGACTTCGATGCCGCGCTGGGCAACACGCAATTGGTGCCTTTCGCACCGGGCCTAGGGGCTGATCGCATCCTATTGGTAGGCTTGGGCGAACGCGCCAAATGTCAGGAAGCGGCCTTTATTAAAGCGCTGGACGCAGCCATGGTTGCGCTCACCAAACTGCCTATCGATGAAGCCAACGCCACCTTTACCGATGTGCCGCTTGAAGGCCGCGACGCCGTCTGGAAAGCACGTAAAACGCTGGAAGCCGCCGAACGCGCGATTTACCGCTTTGATCAATTTAAGTCATCGCCTGCCAAAGCGCCCAGCTTGGCCAAGCTCACCCTGATCGTTAGCGATGCCAGCGACGCCCCCCTCGCCAAGCAGGGGGCTGCTTTAGGCACCGCCATTGGCCAGGGCATTAATTTCACCCGCACGCTCGGCAACCTACCGGGCAATGTGTGCACGCCGCGCTACTTAGCCGAGCAGGCAGAAGCATTAGGTCGCGATTCTCAAGGCGCGCTCGACGTTGAGATTCTAGACGAAGCGGCGCTAGAGGCCCTGGGCGCTTATTCACTGCTGTCAGTAGGCCGTGGCAGCGTCGAGCCAACACGGCTCATCGTGATGAAGTATCAGGGTGCAGAAAACCCAGAGGAAGCGCCCCATGTACTGGTAGGTAAAGGCATCACCTTCGATACCGGCGGTATTTCACTGAAGCCCGGCGAAGGCATGGATGAAATGAAGTTTGATATGGGCGGCGCGGCCAGCGTCTTTGGCACCGTAAAAGCCGTGCTGGCGATCAAACCCAAGCTCAACGCCGTGTTTATCGTTGCCGCTGCCGAGAACATGCCTGATGGCGCCGCCACCAAGCCGGGCGACATTATCAAAACGCTCAAAGGCCTGACGGTTGAAGTCCTCAACACCGATGCCGAAGGCCGTTTGGTGCTGTGCGATGCGCTCACCTATGCCGAGCGCTTTACCCCGGCCAGCGTGGTCGATATCGCCACGTTGACAGGCGCGGCCATTATTGCCCTTGGCCACCACGCCACCGGCCTGCTCTCCAACGACGATGACCTAGCGCTTGATCTGCTGGATGCTGGTGAAACCGCCTGGGACCGCGCGTGGCACCTGCCGCTATGGGATGAGTATCAGGAGCAGCTGGACTCCAACTTCGCCGACTTAGCCAACATTGGCGGTCGCCCGGCGGGTACGATTACCGCCGCCTGCTTCCTATCACGCTTTGCCGACCACTTCCCCTGGGCGCACCTGGATATTGCCGGCACCGCTTGGCATTCGGGCAAACAAAAAGGCGCCACCGGCCGCCCGGTGGGTCTACTGACCCAATACCTGCTCGACCGTGAAGCCGACGCTCAAGTCGAAAATGGCGACGCCTAACCACACAAACAGGCCAACAATGGTTGCCTTTCGTTAACGCAACCGTTAAACCTGAAAGTATGAGCGTGTGCCGCTGCCAAGCAGGCACATGCTATTCAAACGATACGCTTAATAGATGCCCTTCGGGGCTTGGCTCTAGCGGAGAGAACACGCCGTGCCCACAGCTTCAGATGCTCAACTTGAATCGCGTTTTGAAATTTTGCCGTCCAACCAGCCGGCGGCCGATGACATTCGTGACAACATCCTGCAAAACCCAGGATTTGGTAAATACTTCACCGACCACATGGCCCACGTGCGCTGGACCGTCGATGCCGACTGGCACGGCCACCAAGTACGCCCCTACGGCCCGCTCACCCTGGACCCCGCCGCTTCCGTGCTGCACTACGGCCAGGAAATTTTCGAGGGCATCAAGGCGTACCGCCATGCCGATGGCTCTATCTGGACCTTCCGCCCAGAGAAAAACGCCGAGCGTTTCCGCCGTAGCGCCCGCCGCCTAGCGCTGCCCGAGCTTTCCGATGAAGACTTCATCGGCTCGCTGAAAGCGCTGCTGGCCCAAGACCACGCCTGGGTACCCACCCCGGCTAGTGAAGCCGACGAGTGCAGCCTCTACCTTCGCCCGTTTATGATCGCCTCAGAAGCCTTCCTTGGCGTGCGCCCGGCTCACGAAGTCGACTACTACGTGATTGCATCCCCGGCGGCAGCCTACTTCAAAGGCGGTATCGAGCCGGTCTCTATCTGGCTCTCCTCACACTACAAGCGCGCGGCCCCTGGCGGCACCGGTTTTGCCAAGTGCGGTGGCAACTACGCCGCCTCGCTGGCCGCCCAAAAAGAAGCCGCTGCCAACGGTTGCAGCCAGGTCGCCTTCCTGGACGCTGCTGAAAACAAGTGGATCGAAGAGCTGGGTGGCATGAACCTGTTCTTCGTTTACAAAGATGGCCGCATCGTCACACCGCGCCTGACCGACACCATCTTGGAAGGCGTGACCCGCAACTCTGTCCTCACCCTGGCCAAAGACGCGGGCCTCACCCCCGAAGAGCGCGCAATCAGCATCGACGAGTGGCGCGAAGGGGCCGCCTCCGGCGAGATTACCGAGGTGTTCGCCTGCGGTACGGCCGCCGTGATTACCCCGGTTGGCGAACTAGTCACGGAAAACGAGCGTATTCGCCTGCAGGGCGATGGCAATAACGAAGTGGCTAAGCGCATTCGCAAGACACTGCTCGACCTTCAGTATGGCCGCAGCGACGATAAATACGGCTGGCTGACCCGCTTGGTATAACCCTCTAGCGTTACTCAACACCTGGCCGCCACTCACCGTGGCGGCCAGGCTGCCAAGCGCGTTGACCCCGCTGGAGCCACCGATGGCACGCATCGATTTTTATATTCTGCCCGATACCACCCTTGAAGCGCGTTTACAGTTCGCCTGCAAGCTCGCCGAAACGATCCACCGCAAAGGGTATCGACTGCACCTGCACTGCGAAGACAAAGTGCTGGCCGAACAGGCCGACGAAGCGCTGTGGCAGTTCCGCGATGATGCTTACCTGCCCCATGCACTGGAAGATAGCGAGCTAGCCGACAGTGTGCCCATCACACTAGGCTGGCAGCAGCTACCGGTGCCCACTGAAGAGACGGCGCTGCTGAACCTACACCCCGATATTCCCGATGGTATTGAGCACTTCGCCCGAATTGCCGAGATCATCAACCAACACCAACATGTGCTGGTCGCTAAACGCGCCTGCTGGCAGCGCTACAAGGCGCTTGGGCATGAGGTCGTGCCGCATAAATTAGGGTAGTAAAACAACCACTCAATGGATGAGACACCCCATGCTTTCTCATGCCCTGTTAGCCCGCACACCGCTGGCGGTCATCGTTATCGCCCAACTGTTTGGCACGTCACTCTGGTTTAGCGTTAATGGCGTTGGCTTGGCACTACAAGAAGCCGTGGGGCTAAGTGAAAGCGACCTGGGGCTGCTTACCATCGCCGTGCAGGCGGGGTTTATTACCGGCACCCTGCTGATTGCGACCACTGGCTTGGCCGACCGCGTGCGTGCCAGCCACCTGTTTGCGATGTCCGCTGTACTCGGCGCGCTGATTAATGCGGCCTTTATTGGCGTGGCAGAAAGCGTCACGCTGGCGGCAGTGGCACGCTTTTTAGTCGGACTTTGTCTGGCGGGCATTTACCCGCTGGGCATGAAGCTGGTGGTGAGCTGGACACCCACTCATGCAGGCTCGGCCCTGGGCTGGTTAGTCGGCATGCTCACCCTTGGCATTGCTTCGCCGCACCTGCTGCGCGGGCTTACCCTGCAACTACCTTGGCAGTGGCCGCTGCTGTTGGCCTCTGCCCTTGCTCTTCTGGCAGCGCTGATGATTTTCAAGCTAGGCGTGGGGCCACACCTGCCTGCTAAGGCCAACGGCGGGCGCCCCTGGGCGGGGCTTGCCGCGTTTAAAGAGAAAAACTTCCGCGCCGCCGCGCTGGGTTACTTCGGCCACTGCTGGGAGCTTTACGCCCTCTGGGCGCTGGTGCCTTTTTTGGTCGCCAGAGAGCTGGAACGCTTAGGCGCGGCCCCGGGCCTGCAACCGTGGCTAAGCTTTGCGGTCATCGCCTTGGGGCTTCCCGGCTGCGTATGGGCAGGCTGGTGGAGCCGACGTATCGGTAGCGCGCGGGTCGCGTTTATCGCGCTGGCGGTATCTGGCACCCTGTGCCTGATCTACCCGCTGCTAGGCGGCCTCTCCCCCTGGCTGCTGCTGGCGCTGCTTGCCCTATGGGGCGTGAGCGTGATTGCCGACTCGGCCCAATTCTCTGCCCTGGCCTCCGCCAGCGCGCCGCCCGAGCGGCTGGGCGCGGCGCTGGCCATGATGAATGCGATTGGCTTTGGCCTCACGATTCCCTCCATCGCGCTGGGCACGGCGCTATGGGCAAGCCAAGGGCCTTGGGTGATTTGGTGGTTGCTGCCTGGGCCAGTGCTTGGACTGATAGCCATGCGTGGATTGCATCTGCGGACACACCTACGCACAACACAACCCTGACGAGCGCGGGGCGTTCGCGCTATACTTGCTCCCATTTTTTGCAAGCCGTGAGCCGACTCCCCATGGAAAAGACCTACCAACCTGAACAGATCGAAACCCGCTGGTACGAACGCTGGGAAGCCGATAACCGCTTCGCCCCGTCTGGCCGCGGCAAGCCCTTCTCGATCATGATTCCGCCGCCCAACGTGACCGGCAGCCTGCACATGGGCCACGCGTTCCAGGACACCATCATGGACACCCTGACGCGCTGGAAGCGGATGCAGGGCAACAACACCCTGTGGCAGGTAGGCACCGACCACGCCGGTATCGCCACGCAGATGCTGGTGGAGCGTAAAATTGCCGCCGAAGAAGGCAAAACCCGCCACGACCTCGGCCGCGAGGCGTTCATCGATAAAGTGTGGGAGTGGAAAGAAGAGTCCGGTGGCCACATTACCCGCCAGCTGCGCCGCATGGGCGCCAGCGTCGACTGGAGCCGCGAGCGCTTCACCATGGACGACGGCTTCTATAAAGCGGTTCAGGAAGTCTTCGTGCGCCTGCATGAAGAGGGCTTAATCTACCGCGGCAAGCGCTTGGTGAACTGGGACCCCACCCTTCACACCGCCATTTCCGACCTGGAAGTGGAAAACAAGGAGCAGCAGGGCAGCTTCTGGCACTTCCGCTACCCGCTGGCCGACGGCGTCAAAACCGACGACGGTAACGATTACGTGGTGGTCGCCACCACCCGCCCGGAAACCCTGCTAGGCGATACCGGCGTGGCGGTTAATCCGGAAGACCCGCGCTACGCCTCCTTGGTAGGCAAATTCATCGAACTGCCGCTGGTAGGTCGCCGTATTCCTATCGTGGCGGACGAGCACGCCGATATGGAGAAAGGCTCCGGCTGCGTGAAGATTACCCCGGCCCACGACTTTAACGACTACGAAGTCGGCAAGCGCCAGAACCATCTGCTGATCAACGTCTTCACCAAAGATGCGACGATTCTTGAGCAGGCGGAAATTTTTGACCTGAAAGGTCAGCCGCAGCCCGATGAAGACGCCACCCTGCCGGCCAAATACGCGGGCTTGGATCGTTTCGAAGCACGCAAGCAGATCGTCGCCGATATGGAGGCCCTCGGCCTGCTGGTACAGGTAGAGAGCGTCAACAACACCCTGCCCTACGGCGACCGCTCCGGCGATGTCATCGAGCCGCTGCTGACTGATCAGTGGTTCGTGGCCGTGGAGAGCCTCGCCAAGCCCGCCATCGAGGCGGTAGAGAACGGCGACATTCAGTTCGTGCCGAAAAACTACGAGAACATGTACTTCGCCTGGATGCGCGACCTGCAGGACTGGTGTATTTCTCGCCAGCTGTGGTGGGGCCACCGCATTCCGGCTTGGTACGACGCCGACGGCAATGTTTACGTGGCTCGCAGTGAAGAGGAAGCCCGCGAGAAGCATGGTCTTGATGCTGACGTCGCCCTGACCCAGGACGAAGACGTACTGGACACCTGGTTCAGCTCGGGCCTGTGGACATTTGGCACCCTCGGCTGGCCGGAGAAAACGCCGGAGTTGGAAACCTTCCACCCCTCCAGCGTGCTGGTGACGGGTTTTGACATCATCTTCTTCTGGGTCGCCCGGATGATCATGATGACGCTGAAATTTACCGGTGAAGTCCCCTTCAAGACCGTTTACGTCCATGGCCTGGTGCGCGATGGCCAGGGCCAGAAGATGTCCAAGTCCAAGGGCAACGTGCTGGACCCCATCGACTTGATCGACGGCATCAGCCTGGACGCGCTGCTGGAAAAGCGCACCGGTAACATGATGCAGCCTCAAAAAGCCAAGGCGATTGCCAAGGCGACCAAAGAAGAGTTCAAAGACGGTATCGAAGCCCACGGCACCGATGCACTGCGCTTTACCTTCCTTTCCCAGGCCACCACCGGGCGCGATATCAAGTTCGATATGAACCGCCTGGATGGCTACCGCAACTTCTGTAACAAGCTCTGGAACGCCTCGCGCTATGTGCTGATGAATGCCGAAGGCGAAGATTGCGGCACCAGCGGCGAAGACGTTGAGCTGTCGCTAGCCGATCGCTGGATTATCTCCCAGCTACAGAAAACCGAGGCGCAGGTCACCAAGGCGATGGACGAGTACCGCTTCGACCACGCCTCCCAAGCGCTATACGAGTTCGTTTGGAACGAGTACTGTGACTGGTACCTGGAGCTTTCCAAGCCGGTGCTGTGGGAAGATGACGTACAGGGAAGTACTAATGCCGCGGGAGACAGGACGTCGGGAGCGGCAGCGCTAGTGAAACGCAAACGCGGCACGCGCCGCACCCTGGTGCGGGTACTCGAAACCATTCTGCGCCTGGCCCACCCGATGATGCCCTACATCTCGGAAGAGATCTGGCAGCGGGTCGCCCCTCTGGCGGGCACCTATGTGGGCGACGATGCCTCCATCATGCATCAAGCGTGGCCGGAAGCTGACGAGAGCAAGATCGACGAGCAGGCCACCCGCGACATCGAGTGGCTGAAAGGCGTGATCATCGCGGTGCGCAACATCCGCGCCGAGATGAACATCGCCCCCGGTAAGCCGCTGGACGTGCTGCTGACCAAAGGCCAGCCCGAAGACGCTGAACGCCTGGAGCAGAACCGCCGCTTCCTGGCCAAGCTAGCGAAACTGGAAAGCGTGACGTGGCTGGCCAACCCAGAAGACGCCCCGCTTTCAGCCACGCAGCTGGTCGGCGATATGGAAGTGTTGGTACCGATGGCAGACCTGATCGATAAAGACGCGGAGCTTGCCCGCCTCGCCAAAGAGATCGAGAAGCAGGATAAGCTTATCGGTGGCATTGAGAAGAAGCTGGGCAACGAGGGCTTCATTGCCAAGGCCCCCGTGGCGGTGGTGGAAAAGGAGCGGGCAAAACTCGCCGAATTCCAGGCCACTCGGCAGCTGCTGGAAGAGCAGCAGGCCAAGATTGCGGCCATGTAACGCCGCACCGCTGATGCACGACACGACGGCACCCCCAGGGGTGCCGTTTTGGTCAGCGCCCTGAATACGGGCGGCCCACGAGATTCGCACCGCCCATCGGTTTTTCAGGCCGCTGGGTATGGGAATGGAAAAAGCGGATCGATGCGCGCTTCATTGCCCGCTTCAATCCGCCTTTCACACATTAAAATCGCCCATCGCATTCTGGCGTGAATCAATTGGCTTTCCACAGGTGGGCCCGGGGTATTCAGTGTACCAGCGGCGGCTGGGACATGACCTGGTGGGAGGGGGCTTTAGCCCGCGATGATGGCGGCACCTGTGCTTACCCAGGCAGTCGCCCAATGAATTGGCCTCCCACAGGTGAGCTGGGCAATGACCTCGTGAGTGGGGGCTTGCGCTCGCGATGATGGCGGCACCGGGCCTGCCTGGGCAGTCGCCCAATGAGTCCATTACGCGCCGATGTTCATTATTGGTCATGGCTATCTCACATGACTATCCGCCACAAACAAGGTTCATCTCACTTTGCCGGGAATTGCTTCGCTTTCACGCTAGAACGCGATGAACCATTAAAATCGCCCCTACCGCTGCTAGCCGTTGGCTTTGCGCCAGCCGCCCAGCACCCGGCTATCCGGGCCGAAGAACACCAGCCGATCATGGTCGATCAGGTAGCGGTAGGCGGTATCCAGCATATCGGTGACCCGCTTGGCGTCTTCCATATTGGGGCAGGCCATTCGGGTGGAGGCCAGTTCGCTGAACTCAATGCGCTGGCTTTCGCCCAGACTCACCTTGCCGGTGAACTGGTTGCAGCCATCCGAGCCGCTCACCTTACCATCGCGACCAATGCGGAAGAACGGCGCCTCAGGCATGGAGAGCCGCTCATCGGTCCCTACTAACAGTAAGTTCCAGCGCTGCTCAACCACCGGCCCAGAGAGCGTGCCGCTCTGGGGCGCATCGACACGCTCCTGCTGAGGCGTACTGCTGCAAGCACTGACCAGTAGGGCCAAGCCCGCTCCCAGCAGCACATTACGGGTTTGTCCTGTCACCTTTTCTACTCCCGCTGATTCGGTTTACCAACTACCGCTGTTTTCCATGGATGCCCACGGCTCCTGCGGCTCCAGCGCATCGCCTTTTTGCAGTAGCTCAACGGAGATACCGTCCGGCGACTTCACAAACGCCATGTTGCCGTCGCGGGGCGGACGGTTGATGGTGACGCCGTTATCCTGAAGTTTCTGGCAAAGGGCGTAAATGTCGTCGACTCGGTAGGCCAAATGGCCGAAATTACGGCCCCCCGTGTACTCTTCCGGGTCCCAGTTGTAGGTCAACTCGAGCTCGGGGGCCGTGAGGCGCTCGGAGCGCGCTTCATCTTCAGGAGCCGCCAGGAACACCAGCGTAAAACGGCCCTTTTCGTTCTCTTTGCGGCGCACTTCTTTGAGGCCTAGCAGGTCACAATAAAAGTGAAGCGAGGCGTCTAAGTCGCTGACACGTACCATGGTGTGTAAAAACTGCATGTCATTTCCTCTTCATTGAAGAATGGTAATTATATCCCGTGCTACCGCCGAGTGCGGTGCCGAGCTGGTCACGTAGCACCATTAAAACATAGACAATAGTGCGACACTAAAATAGAAAGTAGACACGCTGTATAATGGCGTCACGGCTGTTCATCTAGTGTGTCACTCTTCAGTGACAATCACGATTCGCTATCGGCTCGTCGAGGAGAGGTCTGTGGATTCGATTACGCAAGCGGCGCTTGGCGCAGCGGTAGGTGGTGCCGTGTTAGGTAAGCGACTGGGCCGCAAGGCTATTGTCATAGGTGCGCTACTGGGTACTCTACCCGATTTGGATGTGGCGCTGGATTATGGCGACGCCATTGCCAACGTCACCGAGCACCGTGGCTTCAGCCATTCCCTGTTCGTATTGACGGGCCTTGCCACGCTGCTGGCCGTGCTGTGTGCCCGCTTTGCTCCAGCGCGGGACATCTCGTTGGGTCGCTGGTGGTGCTTTTTTACGTTGATATTAGTGACTCACCCGCTGCTCGACTCGCTGACCACCTACGGCACGCAGTTGCTCTGGCCGCTAGACGCACCGCCCGCCGCGTGGCCTATCGTCTTCATCATCGATCCGTTCTACACGCTACCGCTGCTTATGGCGCTGATCATCGGCAGCGTGTCGGGCAAGGTACGCAGTGCCTGCCGCACGGGGCTGGTGATCTCCTGCGCTTACCTCATGATGGCCGCAGGTGCCAAATGGAGCGTCGAGCAGCGCCTAACGCCAGCCCTAGCCGAAGCGGACTTACAAGCAGCCCCCGTACTCATCCAACCCACGCCGTTCAATATCGCACTATGGCGGGCAACGGTCATCGATGAAGACCGCTATTACGAGAGTTTGATCAGTGTATTTGATCGTGACCGAGTCCCCGCACTGGAACCGCTGCGTCGTAACGTCGAACTGGAGGCCAGCGCTTTGGAGGGACCGCTAGGGCAGCGGCTGACGTGGTTCACCGGGCCGTTTTTGCGCTTTGAGACGCGCTATATTAATGGCCAAGAGACGTTGGTCGCCACCGATATTCGGCTGGGTTTTCCCGGTTTTCATCCTTTCAGCTTTACCCTAGCAACCCGAGAAGGCAATCGCTGGGTACCCGTTGCGATCAGTGAAGAAGTACGCAGCCCCAGAGGAGTGCACTTGGCGACACTGGCACGTCTTGCCGCCCGGGCAGGCGGCGATGTATCGGCCCTGTGCGCCAGCGACTACGTAGAGCCACAGTGGCGCGCAGAGCCGTTCCTCTATCGCTGCTAGTGGCCGTACAAGGCCATGACAGGCTACGGCGCAATGCCTTGTGCACATCCTTTATATTGTTCGCCACCAATGGTGAACGTCACGCGAGCAGGATAGGGTTCGCCACTCATATCGTCGAAACAGGCACCTGATTCAATACGTACGCGGAAAAACTGCTCGGCGTTGGCATTCTCGATCACCACCCGGCCCGCGTCGTTATCCATCACGCTGACCATATAAGGCATGGTGGTGGTGTCGCTGCCGTAGTTGGTAGTCCAGGTCATTACTGGCGCATCGTTCGCCAGCTCGATCGTCCAACCCGGCTCGTTGCCGCGGGCTAATAACATCACGCCTGGGTGGCGTGATCGGGTCGCAACCTCCCGGTCAACCCCTTGCTGGCACTGCAATTGCCCACGAGGCGTTTCAATTTGCGCCTGATCGCCGCGGTTCCAGAAGCTGATATCGCCATTTTGATAGCGGGCACCGCTGGCCACCACGGCTTGAGGCAGTCGCCACGCGCCATGTAGCGACCACAGCCGTAACTCTTCACCATTGACGGCCGTGACTAAGTCTTGATTGGCTGGTTGGCAGTTCCAAGCTTGAAAGCGCTCAGCGCTACCGGGAAACAGCACCGAAGGCAACAGTGGTGCACTGCTCTGCACGGTGGTTTTTACCGGCTGCTCCGGGGCGGGCGCACTGGTCGCGCAGCCCGCTAGCAGTAAACCGGCAGCCACCGCCGTGGCGAATCGTAGTGACGTAACATTAGCACTCATTGAATACGCTCCCTGTTAATCCCTCATCGGTAATACCCTTGCGCGCGACTTACTTTTGTTTGAAAGCGCTCAAGTCATGCGGGTCAAACGTGGTGACTTCTTTGGGTAGGCCCAACGCTTCACGCTTCACTTTAACCTGCATTTTTTCCGCTAAACGTTCGGCATCGTCGTCGGTGGTGCGTCCATTTAGCTCGGCAAGCTGGGCCATGCCCTGGTGGTAAAAGGTCAGGATATCCAGCGCTAGGTGATTATCCTCTTCCACCGCGCGGCGCAGCGGCTGTAGGTAGCTGCTAATACGCGACAGGTGATGCTTGAGCTGCCAAACATAGCGCACCTCAGTCATCCATGGGCGCTCTCTTAACGCAGCGAACATAGCGCTGGTGGCGAGCAGGCCCAACAATACGCCCAGAGCGTTCAGCCAGACGCTGCTGCCAAAGGTAGTGGTGAGGAGCATTGAAAACAGCAGGCCAAAAATAATCAGTTGCCCGGCCATCGCCACGCTGATAATGCGGGCTTTGCGCTGGTAAGACGCGGGGTCGTGCTGTTCAAGGGAAAAGGCCATGGCCAACCTCGTGATCAAAAGGAACTCTTATGATACGGGGCTGGCCGGGGCAGTCAACGCGCTAGGTCAGTCGTTCCGCGGCGGTTTTCAGCAAGCGCTCGGTGGTCTCCCAGCTGACGCAGGCATCAGTGACCGAGACGCCGTAGCGTAGCGCACTGGGCGTCAACGCTTGTTTGCCTTCGTACAAATGGCTCTCTAGCATCAGTGCCACCAAATTTGCGTCACCCGCTTGACGCTGGGCTAATACATCCAGCATCACTTCGCTTTGGCGGCGGTGATCTTTGCGGGCATTGGCGTGGCTGCAGTCCACCATCAAACGCGGATTCTGGCCTGCTTCGCGCAGTGTATTAACTGCGCTGCGTACATGGTGGGCTTGGTAGTTGGGCTCGCCGTGGCCGCCGCGTAGCACCACGTGGGTGTGCGGGTTGCCTGCGGTCTCCTGCATGATAGGGCGACCCTGGCGATCCATGGCAAAACGCTGATGGGAGTGGGCGGCAGCCTGCATAGCATCAATGGCCACCTGCACATCGCCGCTGGTGGCATTTTTGAAGCCTACGGCGGCGCTGAGGTCGCTGGCCAGCTCACGGTGCAGCTGGGATTCCGTCGTGCGCGCCCCAATCGCTACCCAGCTCAGCAGGTCATCCAGGTACGGGGCTAACATGGGCTGTAACAGCTCGGTGGCCACCGGCAGGCCGCGGGAGGCGACGGCGTGCATAAGCTCACGGGAAAGGGCGATACCGCGCGGCATGTCGCCGCTGCCATCAAGATCAGGGTCGTAGGCCAGCCCCTTCCAACCGACCGTGGTGCGCGGCTTTTCAACGTACACTCGCATCACTGGCAAAATCTGCTCGCTGACCTCATCGCTAAGCGCTGCTAGCCGATCCGCATACTCCAAGGCAGCATCCGGGTCGTGGATGGAGCACGGACCCACTACGACCAGCAGACGGTTATCTTGACCACTGAGAATGCGCTGTACCGCTTGGCGCTGCTGGTCGATTTGTGCACTCAGCGTGCTATTCACCACCACACGCTGGCGTAGCTCAGCGGGTAGCGGCAGCGCCGTCGCAGACATAAGCGTGGAAGCCTGGGCAGTAGAGGAACAAGCGGTGTTGATTGGGGCATTCATAGGGTTAACTCTCCGAATTCGTATGACATAACGCGTGACATCGCATCATCAACTTGCCACCCAGGTGGGCACGATCGGAGGTGGCAGCTAGCACCGACCGCGCGTCGCTAAATCGCCAGCCATAGCCATAACCGAGATAACGGATGGCGTTGGGGCTAGCAATTGAGTGGGCGCGATAAGACATGGTGCAGCTCCTTAATAATCTACCTATGAAAAATGAGGGTTAATAAAACGAAAGAAGCCTCGGTGGAGTTACCCACCGAGGCTTCTTTGTGCGGCAGGCAACCGGGGCGGTGTGCCTGTTGGCGCGACGCTAGGCGTCGGCCAGGGGCACACCGTGGCTAAACCAATACGCTGCATAGTTAAAGCTATAGGAAGTACCCACCTTCGCCCAGGCCTCAACCACCGTTTCCGGTTTGGTGTGAGTGTGCTGTGAAGGGTTGCCATGTGGCATGGTTACTTCCTCAGTATGACGTGTGTACTACATGACGTGTGTACTACGTAATGACCTAATCCTGCCTGCCTGCGCGCTAAATGGCAACAAGCAATTACCGCGAGCGTTCAATTTCCTAGCGACGAGTATTAGCTGCTAAACGCCTGAATCCAGCCAATAGTGGCAGGCAGTGCACTCATGCCTACCAATACTACGATACCGAGAATAATCGGCAGAATGCCGGAATCGTCTTTAAAGTTATCGTCGTGATGGCCCATGAAAGCCTCCTAGTGATCAGTAGTCTTACGGTGTGTGCCGTACGCCAGAAAGTGACCCGCTATTTTAGTGAGGGCGGGGTGCGTAGGCAAATACATCCGAGAACATACGTTCATTGCCCACGCCCAAACGCTCCAGCACGTCCACACAGGCATATACCATGCCCGGTGAGCCTGAGAGGTAAATATCGCAGTCGCTAGGCGTGACCGGTGCATTCGACAGCTCGCTTTCTAACACCAAATCAACGCGCCCCTGATGGTGGGCAATGCGCTCGCCCGACGCCAGCGGCTCGGTCAGCGGGAATTCAGTGACCGCATGAAACGCAACGTTTTCATACTGCTGCGCCCATTCGCAGGCAAGGTCTTCCGCATACAAATCGCGGTGCTCACGGTTCGCCCACCATAATGAAATGGGTCGTGTGGGCTGGTCACGAAGCGCGGCTTCGACGATGGCCTTCATTTGGGCAAACCCCGTGCCAGCGGCAATCAGCAGCAGCGGGCGCTCACTTTGCGTATCCAGCACGCAATCACCGCTGGGCAGGCGCACCGTTAGCTGGTTGGCGACCTGCAACAGTTGGCGCAGCCGCTGAGAGTTATCACGCTCGGGCCAGTGCTGAATTTGCAGCTCCAGCGTGCCATCGCCACGGTCGGCGCTGGCAATCGAGAAAGGCACCCAAGTGGCCTCGTCTAGCATTAGTTCAAGGTACTGACCAGGGGCGTGCTGCATTGCTTCAGCGCGACCGGCAAGCGTGACTTTAAATACGTCAGGATTAAGATCCTCGACGGCGGTGACTTGGCAGGTTAGCGTTTTACACGTTAACGTCCTAGCGCTCATGAAAGCCTCTTTATGGAAAATCGTTCGACCCATACGGCCGATTAACCGTGGCGCGGTGTGGGTAGCGGAATATCAATGCCCAGCTCATCCCAACGCTCGTCAACGCGGGCTTTCACCATCTCATCCATCACGATGGGAGTGCCCCACTCCCGGTCGGTTTCGCCGGGCCACTTGTTCGTTGCATCCAGCCCCATCTTGGAGCCAAGTCCGGATACCGGTGAGGCGAAGTCGAGGTAGTCGATAGGCGTGTTTTCCACCATCACCGTGTCGCGGGCAGGATCCATGCGCGTGGTAATCGCCCACATCACGTCTTCCCAGTTACGCGCATCCACGTCATCATCCAGCACGATGACGAACTTGGTGTACATAAACTGGCGCAGGAAGCTCCAAACCCCCATCATCACGCGCTTCGCGTGGCCGGGGTACTGCTTCTTCATCGTCACAACCGCCATACGATAGGAGCAGCCTTCCGGCGGTAAATAGAAGTCGACAATCTCGGGAAACTGCTTGCATAGAATGGGCACGAACACTTCGTTAAGCGCTACGCCTAAAATGGCGGGCTCATCGGGTGGACGACCGGTATAGGTAGAGTGATAAATGGCATCGCGGCGCATGGTCATCCGCGTCACGGTAAACACAGGGAAATGATCCACTTCGTTATAGTAACCGGTATGGTCACCAAACGGCCCTTCCGGTGCCATATCGTCCGGATAAATAAAGCCTTCCAGAATAATTTCGCTGGAGGCGGGGACTTCCAGGTCTGCGTGACCGCACTTCACCAGCTCGGTACGCGAACCGCGCAGCAGGCCAGCAAAGGCGTATTCTGAGAGCGAATCAGGCACCGGCGTGACCGCGCCTAATATAGTCGCCGGGTCAGCGCCTAGCGCCACGGCGACAGGAAAGGGCTCACCGGGATGGGCTTTTTGAAACTCAAGAAAGTCCAGCGCCCCGCCACGGTGGGAGAGCCAGCGCATAATCAGGCGATTCTTGGCGATTTTCTGCTGGCGATAAATCCCCAGGTTCTGGCGCTTTTTATGCGGGCCTTTGGTGATAACCAGCGGCCAAGTGACAAGCGGTGCCGCATCGCCGGGCCAGCAGTGCTGAATCGGCAGGCGGCCGAGGTCCACTTCATCGCCTTCGTAAACGACTTCCTGCACAGGAGCTCGCTTAACGCTTTTAGGCCCCATGCTGAGCACCTGCTTAAAGATCGGCAGCTTATCCCAGGCATCTTTCAGGCCTTTGGGCGGATCTGGCTCTTTCAGAAATGCCAGCAGCTTCCCCACTTCACGCAACGCTTCTACTGAATCCTGGCCCATACCCAGCGCTACCCGCTTCGGGGTGCCGAACAGGTTGCCCAGTAGCGGCATATCGTGGCCCTTTACATTTTCAAACAGCAGTGCAGGGCCACCGGCGCGCAGCGTACGGTCGCAGATTTCAGTAATTTCTAGGTAAGGATCAACTTCCGCTTTAACTCGCTTTAGCTCACCCTGGGCTTCAAGCGCCGCAATAAAATCGCGCAAGTCGTTATACTTCAAAACACTCTCCTCAACCCGGCTGTCAGACGCTGCTCTTGCAAACGCATGGCAGTAGATGCAGCGCCTTAACGGCGCTTCATCGCTTCAAAGAATTCCAGATTGGTCTTGGTATCTTTCAGACGATCAATCAGGAACTCGGTCGCTGCGGTATCTTCCATCGGGTTAAGCAGCTTGCGTAGAATCCACATGCGCTGCATTTCTTCTTCAGAGGCCAGCAGGTCTTCACGACGAGTGCCGCTGCGACGAATGTTGATCGCGGGGAAGACGCGTTTTTCAGCCAGCTTGCGGTCAAGGTGCGCTTCCATGTTACCGGTGCCCTTGAACTCTTCGAAGATGACTTCGTCCATCTTGGAGCCGGTGTCGACCAGCGCCGTGGCGATGATCGTCAGGCTGCCGCCCTCTTCGATATTACGCGCGGCACCAAAGAAGCGTTTCGGCTTCTCCAGCGCGTGGGCATCCACACCACCGGTGAGCACTTTGCCGGAGCTAGGCACCACGGTGTTGTAGGCCCGCGCCAGACGGGTAATGGAGTCGAGCAGAATCACCACGTCTTTTTTGTGCTCAACCAAGCGCTTGGCTTTCTCGATGACCATTTCGGCCACCTGAACGTGGCGGGCGGGCGGCTCGTCGAAGGTAGAGGCGACCACTTCACCGCGTACGGTGCGGGACATCTCGGTGACTTCCTCCGGGCGCTCATCGATCAGCAGTACGATCAGATGACACTCGGGGTTGTTCCGCGTGATCGACGTCGCGATGTTCTGCAGCATCAGCGTCTTACCCGCTTTCGGCGGAGACACCAGCAGTCCACGCTGGCCTTTACCGATCGGTGAAGTCAGATCAATGATCCGAGCAGTGAGGTCTTCAGTAGACCCGTTGCCGATCTCCATGCGCAGACGCTCGGTGGGAAACAGCGGCGTCAGGTTCTCGAAGAGAATCTTATGCTTGGCGTTTTCCGGGCGGTCAAAGTTGATCTGGCTAACTTTGAGCAGGGCAAAGTAGCGCTCGCCCTCTTTGGGCGGGCGGATTTTGCCGGAAATGGAGTCGCCTTTGCGCAGATTGAAACGACGAATCTGTGAGGGCGATACGTAGATATCGTCCGGCCCAGCGAGGTACGAGCTGTCGGCGCTACGCAGGAAGCCGAAGCCATCCTGAAGAATTTCCAGCACACCGTCGCCATAGATATCCTCGCCGCTTTTGGCGTGTTTCTTGAGGATGGCGAAAATGATGTCCTGCTTGCGCGAACGGGCTAAGTTGTCGATACCCATTTCGCGGGCGATATCGAGCAGCTCGGGAACGGTTTTTTGCTTGAGTTCAGTGAGATTCATCGGTGTGTTAGAAAATTGCTCATGAAAGCTAGGCGCTAGGCGCCGGGAATAAGACAGGAGGCTTGGCCTAAATATAGGGCTAAGCGCCGAGTGATGCGTTCAGAACCCCATCTAGGCACACGCTCGAGTGGTGAAAGCTGGGCAGTCGCTGTAACAATGCCTAAAGCATAACAATGACATCAATGACTGCTTGGCGTGAGGGTGCAAACAAACTAGTTAATCTGATTGGCACAGAAAAATGCTGTTTCAGCGGGTTATCTGACGACTTGGACATCTGGCTGATGCCATCTGGATACGTACTGCTCGGGGTGCCCGAGTCAGTGCGCTTGTTAGACGAACAAGCCAACTCGGATCAAGCCAGTAGCTCGATGGTAGTCAAGGCCCGCGACAAACGCAAGCCTTTGGCAATTGACAATAGTTAGAGGTCACCGCAACCTTGGCATAGCCAATTTGAAGGATAGCTCATGCCCAAGGACATTTCGCTCCCCATCGCCGCGCCCACTGCCGAATTTGAGAGCGGTGAACCGCAGCGCCTAGCCGCCATTGACCTTGGCTCCAATAGCTTTCACCTACTGGTTGCCAACTACCAAAATGAACGTTTACAAGTAGTGGCACGACTAGGTGAAAAGGTCCAACTGGCGGCAGGACTTGACGAGAACGGTTACCTCAGTGAAGCCGCTATGCAGCGCGCCCTGGATTGCCTAGGCCGTTTTGCGCCGTTTTTAACCGATATCGAAGGCCCTAACCTTCGTATTGTGGGCACCAATGCTCTGCGTGACGCCCACAACAGCCAAACCTTTATCGAGCGCGCCGAAGCCCAGCTTGGCCACGCCATCGAGATTATTGCCGGGCGCGAAGAAGCCCGCCTAATTTATTTGGGTGCCGCCCACGCCCTGGCCGAAAGCGGCCGCCGCTTGATTGTCGATATTGGCGGCGGCTCTACCGAGTTTATTATCGGTGAAGCCTTTGAGCCAAAAGCGCTGGAAAGCCTGCGCATGGGTTGTGTCACGTTTACCGGACGCTTTTTTGCCGATGGCGAACTTACCGAAAAGCGCATGCGCCGCGCCGAGCTGGCAGCGCTTTCAGAGCTGGCCAACATCCAGCGCCCTTACCAGCGCTTAGGATGGGATGATCCGGTAGGCTCCAGCGGCACGATTAAGGCTGCTGCCAGCGTGCTGCACGCTTACGGCGACACGCCCCAAGAGGGGGTGATTACCCGCAGCGGCTTGAAAAAACTGCGCGAGCGCCTGTTGAAATGCAAACATCTGGAAAAGGTCGAGCTGGACGGCCTCAAACCCGATAGGGCTCGGGTATTTCCGGCGGGCATTGCCATTTTGAGCGCCATTTTTGAAGCCTTCGACCTTCACCAAATGCGCTTTGCCGACGGCGCACTGCGTGAAGGCGTGCTCTATGACATGGCGGGGCGTAACAGCGCCGAAGATACCCGCTCCAAAACCCTCGACATGCTCAAGCGAGTGTATGACGTAGATACCCGGCAAGCAGAAAATGTGGCGGAAACCGCCAAGCACTTGTTTGCCGTAGCGAAGCAGCCGTGGGGCTTAACCGCCGAACAGGGCCACTATTTGAGCTGGGCAAGCCATGTGCATGAAATTGGGCTAGCCATCTCCCATAGCCAGTTCCACCGCCACGGCGCGTATCTATTAGAGCATTCGGACCTAGCCGGGTTTTCTCGCCCCGAGCAGCGCTTGTTGGCGTTTTTAGTGCGTGCTCACCGGCGTAAATTCCCGCTTAAGGAGTGGCAAGCGCTGCCTGCCTCACAGCAGCCAAGCGCGGCTAAGCTTGCCCGCTTGCTACGCCTCGCCGTGCTGATTAATCATTCGCGGCCTGAAGGCGCGCCCATACCACCCAAAATTGCTGCTGACAGCAATGGCGACGCGCTCACCATTACGCTGCCCCCCAGCGATGAACCCACGCTGCTCAGCACCGATTTAGAGCAGGAACAGACGTTCATGGCCAACGCCGGGTTTTCGTTCAACCTGAATACGCCCTCCTAACCCTCGCGATGAAACGTCGCCCCTTCCGCCTGCCACAGAACGTAGGCAGGCGGTTGGAGCACGCCCAGACAGCGCTCTCCGGCCATCACAACAATCAGCCGCTCCCGCTCCCAGGGCGGAAGCGCCCGTTCTTGCAGCAAGCGTTTGAGGTCGCGTCGGCCACGCCCAGGCAATACGAGCACTTCCCCGCCCTGCCGCCAGCGCAGCATGAACGATTCTGCTAAGTAGGCGTCGCATTCCAGACGAAGCTGTAGCGGCCCAAGAGGAGTACTCACCCCTGGCTCTCCGTTCCAAGGCGCTTGCCAATCCGGCAACGCAGCCAACGGCGTCATAAGATAAAGCCTGCGCCGCCACACCCGGGCCTGGGCTCCGGGCCACTCTACTAGCACCTGGGCATCCTGGGCGGCGGTAAGCTGGCCGAGCAGGCTGGCCAGACGCGCCTGTGGAGGCGTGGGCAGCCTTAGCTGCTGACACAGCGTACGAACGAGCAGCCGCTGACGGGGTAACGGCAATGCGGCCAATGCTGACGCATCGAGACAGCCCGTTCCCAACGTAAGCACGGCCAACTCCTCGGCGGCGTAGCTGGCAAGGAGCGTGTCGGCCTCACCGGCCAAGCCAGCGCTCTTGGCCAACGAACGTACCGCACCAGGCCAGCGCTGAGTCAGCATTGGCAGCACTTCGTGGCGCAAACGGTTGCGATCAAATTCAATATCGCGATTGGTGGGGTCTTCACACCAAGTCAGCGCCATAGCGTGGGCCGTATCGGCCAGAGTTTGGCGGCTGATGCTGAGCCAAGGGCGCACAAGCGTAATGCCTTGCCACTCCCGTTGATATGGCATGCCCGCCAACCCACGAATACCGCTCCCCCGCAGCGCTGCCAGTAAGAGGGTTTCCGCTTGATCATCCTGATGCTGACCAAGCCATAGCGCGTCACCCGGCTTCACATGCTGCGCAAAGGCCGCGTAGCGAGCGCGCCTAGCAGCGCCCTCTACCCCTTCGCCTCGCGATTCAATCGCCACACGCTCAACCGTTAGCGGCACGCCAAGGCGCTGACACAGCTGTCGGCAGTGGGTTTCAAAGTCGGCCGCCGCCGCCTGTAGGCCGTGATTAACATGTAGGGCGCGTAGCACTTGGCCGCTGTCTTGGCAGGCCTCCGCGGCTAGCATCAGCAGCAGCGACGAGTCCAAGCCACCGGAGAGCGCGACCCAAACGCAACGCCCCGGCGGGGTTTCCGCCAGGGCGTCGTGAAGCAAGCGTAAAAGCCGTTTAGGCGGCTGGGGCGCCATAGCTCATCAGGCGCTCATAGCGGCGCTCAAGCAGGGCATCAATATCCAGCGCTTGCAGGCGCTCAAGGCTGGCAGAGAGCGCGTCTTTAACCCGCGCTGCGGTGTCTATCGGGTGACGATGGGCGCCGCCCAACGGCTCTTTGATCAGCGAATCTACAAATCCCAGCTCTTTTAAGCGCTCGGCGGTGATTCCCATGGCCTGGGCCGCATCGGGGGCTTTTTCGGCGCTCTTCCACAGAATGGAGGCGCAGCCTTCTGGGGAGATGACCGAGTAGGTAGAGTACTGCAGCATGTGCAGCTCATCGCACACGCCAATCGCCAGGGCTCCGCCGGAGCCGCCTTCGCCCACCACGGTGGAAATAATCGGCGTCTTCAGGCGCGACATGACGGCCAGGTTATAGGCAATCGCTTCCGACTGACCACGCTCTTCCGCGTCGATACCGGGATACGCGCCGGGAGTATCGATAAACGTCAGAATGGGCATTTTAAAGCGCTCAGCCATTTCCATTAAGCGGCACGCTTTGCGGTAGCCTTCCGGGCGCGGCATACCAAAGTTACGGCGCACCTTCTCTTTAACATCACGGCCTTTTTGATGGCCAATGACCATCACCGGCGCATCGTTTAAGCGGGCAATGCCGCCGACGAGGGCAGCGTCATCCGCAAATTTTCGGTCACCGTGCAGCTCATCGAAATCGGTAAAAATATGTTCTAAATAATCCAGCGTATAGGGGCGCTGGGGGTGCCGCGATAGCTGGGAAACCTGCCAAGGGGTCAAATCTTTGAAGATTGATTCCGTTAACTTGCGGCTCTTCTCCTCCAGCCGTGAAATCTCATCTGAGAGGTTCACCTGGCTGTCGGAGCTCACCAAACGCAGCTCCTCAATTTTTGCCTGGAGTTCGGCAACGGGCTGTTCAAAATCGAGATAGTTAGGATTCATCGGCTCTGCCTGTAAGCTGCCTATAAAAAAATAAGCCTTGTCGAAACGAGCATATTGGGCGCCATTATCGCACCCTGACCCTGCCACGCAAGGCAATGCCCGCTCAATTCCGTACGAGCGCCCTGGGGCGCTCGTACGCTAGGTGATTAACGGTAGCGTAACTGGACGCCCACCTGCCCTTGCACATCGCGCAGGGCGAGCAGCAGATCATCACTAGGCGCGACTTTCCACTCCTCGGCCAGCTCCAGCCAAGCGACAGCATCGGGGTGGCGATATTGAAGTCGCACGGGTAGGCCGGTGTTATCCCGGTAGGGTGTCAAGCTATCCCGCAAGCTTTCGACCAGCCGGCCGTTAATCTGCCCGGCGTCCAATGCCAGCTCAACGGCTTGGCCGTAGCGCACGCGGGCCGTGACCATCGGCGTCACATCTTTGCCGCGCAGCCGTAGGCCACCGGAAAAGTCGTCGCTGGAGACTTCGCCCTCCACGATGATCACTTGATCCGACTCGATTTGGCCGCGTAGCTGCTCGAAAAGTTCGCCAAACAGAGACGCTTCGATACGTCCGGTGCGGTCGTCCAAGGTGATGAATGCCATGGTATCGCCACGTTTGGACTTCATGGTGCGCATGGCGACCACCAAACCCGCTACCCGCTGCGGTTCCCGAGAGGGTTTCAAATCGCTGATACGCGTCGACACAAAGCGCTTGAGTTCGCGTTCGTACTCGTCGATGGGGTGCCCGGTCAGATAGAGCCCCAGGGTGTCCTTTTCACCAGAGAGCCGCTCACGGTCCGTCCATTCGCGCACATGACGATACTCGGCGTAAACATCGCTGGCCTCTTCTTCGGCGACGAAGGCATCACCAAACATGTCCATCATGCCCAGGTTCTGGTTGGCGTGATTTTGTGCAGCGGCCTTCAGCGCATCTTCCATCGCCGCGAACAGCACCGCCCGATTGGGCCCCAGGTTATCCAACGCGCCAGAGCGTATCAGCGCTTCCAGGGTACGTTTGTTCATCCGTTTCGGATCGATGCGGCGGCAGAAGTCGAACAGATCGTTGAACGGCCCGCCCGCGTTTCGCGCTTCCACAATCGCGCCAATCGGGCCTTCCCCGACGCCACGTATCGCGCCCAAGCCGTACACCACCCGCCCTTCGGTATCCACGGTGAACTTGTAGCCACCGACGTTGACATCCGGTGGCGTCACCGTCAGTTTCAAGTGACGACACTCTTCGATCAGCGGCACCACCTTGTCCAGGTTGTCCATCTCGGTGGACATCACCGCCGCCATGAACGGGCCTGGGTAGTGGGCCTTCAGCCATGCGGTTTGGTAAGACACCAGCGCGTAGGCCGCCGAGTGCGACTTGTTGAAACCGTAACCGGCAAACTTCTCCACCAGGTCGAAGATATTGCCCGCCAAGTCTTTGTCGATGCCGTTGGCGGCACACCCTTCCATGAAACCGGAGCGCTGCTTGGCCATCTCTTCGGGCTTTTTCTTACCCATGGCACGGCGCAGCATGTCGGCCTGCCCTAGGGTGTACCCCGCCATCACCTGGGCGATCTGCATGACCTGCTCTTGGTAGAGAATGATGCCGTAGGTAGGCGTCAACACCGGTTTCAACAGGTCGTGCTGATAATCCGGGTGTGGATAAGAGACTTCCGCCCGGCCATGTTTGCGGTTGATGAAGTCATCCACCATGCCCGACTGCAATGGACCGGGGCGGAACAGTGCTACCAAGGCGATCATATCGTCCAGGGAGTCGGGCAGCAGGCGCTTGATTAGCTCCTTCATGCCGCGGGATTCGAGCTGGAACACCGCCGTGGTTTCTGCCCGCTTGAGCATCTCGAAGGTTTTGCCGTCGTCCAGGGGGATGGCGTCGATATTGAGCGGGCCCTGGCCGGCGGCGTCGCGCACCTTATCCACCATCTCAAGTGCCCAATCGATGATGGTCAGCGTCCGCAGGCCCAGGAAGTCGAACTTCACCAGCCCGGCGTCCTCGATGTCGTTTTTATCGAACTGCACCACCAAGCCCGAGCCATCTTCGTCGCACAGCAGTGGCGAAAAATCGGTGAGCTTGGTAGGAGCGATCACCACCCCCCCTGCGTGTTTACCGGTACCCCGCGTGGTGCCCTCGAGTTTCAGGGCCATTTCCCAGATCTCTTCGGCCTCTTCGTCGTTCTCGATGAACTCTTTGAGCGCGGGCTCCTGCTCGATGGCCTTGGCCAGCGTCATGCCCACTTCGAATGGGATCAGCTTGGAGAGCTTGTCACCCAGCGAGTAGGGCTTGCCCTGGGCACGGGCCACGTCTCGCACCACCGCTTTGGCGGCCATGGTGCCGAAGGTGACGATCTGGGACACCGCGTTGCGGCCATAGCGGTCGGCTACGTACTCGATGACCTTGTCACGCTTCTCCATGCAGAAATCGACGTCAAAGTCGGGCATCGAGACACGCTCAGGGTTAAGAAAGCGCTCGAACAGCAGATCGTAGCCGATGGGGTCGAGGTCGGTGATCTTCTGCGCGTAGGCCACTAGTGAACCGGCACCGGAGCCACGCCCCGGCCCCACCGGTACGTTGTTGTCCTTGGCCCACTGGATAAAGTCCATCACGATCAGGAAGTAGCCGGGGAAGCCCATCTGAATGATGACGTTGAGCTCAAACTCCAGCCGGTCGCGGTAGCGCTGATCAATCTCGCGGAACGCCTCGCTATCGCGCGGATACTGCTCGGCGGGAAACAGAAAATCGAGCCTCTCCGTTAGGCCATCGTGGGAGACCTTGCGGAAGAATTCATCCTGGGTCATGCCCTCGGGGATGCCGAACTCCGGCAGGAATATCTCTCCCAGGCGCACATCGACGCTGCAGCGCTCGGCGATCATCACGCTGTTTTCCAGCGCCTCGGGGATATCGGCAAACAGCGCCGCCATCTCGTCGGGGCTTTTGAGGTACTGCTCTTCGGTATAGCGGCGTTCGCGGCGCGGGTCGTCCAGGGCTTTACCCTCACCAATGGCGACGCGGGTTTCGTGGGCCCAGAAGTCTTCCCGTTCCAGAAAGCGCACATCGTTGGTGGCGACAACCGGCGTGCCGGTCTCGATCGCCAACTGAACGCTAGCGTGTACGCAGGCCTCTTCCAGCGGGCGGCCGGTGCGGATGAGCTCCAGGTAGAAGCGGTCGGGAAACGCCTGCTGCCACTCTTCCAGCAGCTGGCGCGCTTCCCGCTCGTGCTCGGAGAGCAAGTGGCGGCCAATCTCGCCTTCGCGCCCGCCCGACAGGGCAATCAGACCTTCGCTCTGCGCCAATACCCACTGTTTATCGAGAATCGCCCGTCCCTGGCGCTGACCGTCGGTCCAGCCTTTGGAGATCAGCTCGGTCAGGTTACGGTAGCCCACGTCGTTCATCGCCAACAGCGTGATGCGATAGGGGTGCGCTTCATCGTGGGGATTCGAGAGCCAGAGATCGCTACCGATGATCGGCTTCAGCCCGGCGCCCTGGGCGGCTTTGTAGAATTTGACCAAGCCAAACAGGTTGGCTTCATCGGTGAGCGCCAGCGCCGGCATCCTGCGCTCAGCGGTCGTGCTGACCAGTGACTTGAGTTTGACCAAGCCATCGACCAGAGAGTATTCACTGTGCAAACGAAGATGAACGAACGGAACCGTCATGGGACTCTCAGCATAAAACGCTAAATAAAATAAATAGAACGGCTACAGCAGCGCTAACTGGCGCTGTACCGGCGCGAAGCTTTTGCGGTGCTCTGCCAGCGGCCCGTGGGCTTCCAGCGCTGCCAGGTGCTCTTTGGTGGGGTAGCCCTTGTGCCGCGCAAACCCGTATTCAGGATAGCGCAGATCCAGCTCGGCCATTTGCGCATCCCGCGCTACTTTGGCCAAAATAGACGCAGCGGCAATGGCCGGATGGCGGGCATCGCCCTTCACTACGGCCTGACCCGGCAGCGCGTGCCCCGGCAGCCGGTTACCATCCACCAGCAGATACTCCGCCTGGGGAGCTAACGCATCCACTGCACGACGCATGGCCAGATGCGTCGCGTGATAGATATTGAGCGAGTCGACCTCTTCAGCGCTCGCCTCTGCCACTGCAAACGACAGCGCACGCTCGCGAATGAGCACATCCAACGACTCACGCCTGCGGGCAGTGAGCTTCTTGGAGTCGGTTAAGCCGTCGATAGGTGCCTTGGGGTCCAGAATCACGGCGGCGGCTACTACGCTCCCCACCAGCGGCCCGCGGCCGACCTCATCGACCCCCGCCAAGAAGTCACCGGTATACTCCACGACTAGCGGTGGAAAGTCCGCTGGTTTAACCGCCATCAGGTTTAGCCTCCAGCAGCTCGCCTGCTACCAGGGCGGTAATGGCCTGCGCGGCACGCTCGCTGGCATTACGCTGCAGCGTTGCATGCATTGCGGCAAAGCGCGCCTCCAGGCCGTGACGCATCTCGGCATCGCTAAGTAGCTGGCCTATTTGCTCGGCAATCGCCTCCGGCGTGGCCGCGTGCTGAATCAGCTCAGGCACCACGCTCTCCTGGGCAATCAAATTGGGTAGTGAGATCCACTGGGTTTTCACCAGCCGTTTGGCGAGCCAATGGGTCGCGGGCGCCATTTTGTACGCCACCAGCATGGCGCGATGGCAGAGCATGGCCTCTAGCGCTGCCGTACCGGAGGTCAGCAGTACCGCATCGCTGGCGACCATCGCCTCGCGGGCTTGGCCCTCCAGCAGCGTGACCCGCTGGGCCAACGTGGGATAGCCTGCCAGCAGCTCGCGCAGCTCTTGATGGCGCTGAGCGGTTGCCGCGGGTACCACCACCTGTAAGCCCACGTGGCGCTGGCACAGCAGCGTGACTGCGTCCAAAAAAGTGGTGCCCATAAAGCGAATTTCGTTACCCCGGGAACCGGGTAGCAGCGCTAGTACCGGCGCGTTTGAGGCTAAGCCCAGCTCACGGCGAGCCGCGTTACGATCATTCTCCAGCGGCAGTTCGTCGGCCAACGGATGACCAACGAAAGCTACGGGAACGTGGTGGCGATGGTAGAAATCCGCCTCGAAAGGCAGCAGCGTGAGCATGGCATCCACGGCGTTGGCGATCTTCTTCACCCGCCCCTGCCGCCACGCCCATACCGAGGGGCTCACGTAGTGGGCCGTCGTGACGCCAGCGGCACGCAGCTGCTTCTCCAGCCCAATGTTGAAGTCCGGGGCATCGATACCGATCATGACGTCCGGCTGCCAAGCCAGCGCCTCTTCACGCAGGGTACGGCGCACACGGATCAGTTCAGGCAGGTGCTTAAGCACCTCGACCAACCCCATCACTGAGAGGGTTTCGAGAGGAAAGCGGCTCTTCAAGCCTTGGGCCTCCATACGAGGGCCGCCCATACCGCGAAACTCCACCTGGGGATGCCGGGCGCGCAGCGCCTGCATCAGTCCCGCACCGAGGATATCGCCGGAGAGTTCGCCTGCCACAAGGTATACGCGCTGCAGTGTCATAGTGACGGGAGAGCCGGTTAGATGAGTATTAGCGAACGATACCGCGTGTTGAACGCTCGATGGAGTCAGCGAACAGGGCCACTTCAGGCAAATCAAAGCGATTACGCATTTCGCTCACTGCCTGCTCGACGGTTAAGCCTTGACGATAAACCAGCTTGTAGGCTGTGCTGAGTGCAGCAATCGCTTCGCGGCTAAACCCTCGGCGCTTCAACCCCACGAGGTTCAGTCCGCGCGCTTCTGCCGGGTTGCCGTTAATCATCACATAGGCAGGAGTGTCTTTAGTGATAATCGAACCGCCGCCCGCCATGGCGTGATCGCCAAAGTGACAGAACTGATGCACTGCCGCCAGGCCGCCCAAAATAGCGTGATCACCGAGGGTGACATGGCCTGCCAGCGTGACTTGGTTCGCTAAAATGCAGTCATTGCCAATCACACAGTCATGCCCTACATGCACGTAGGCCATAAACAGATTACGTGAACCGATGGTGGTTTCGCTGCGATCCTGAACAGTGCCGCGATGGAGGGTCACCCCTTCACGAATGACGTTATCGTCACCCATCACCAGCCGCGTTGGCTCGCCCGCGTACTTTTTGTCCTGGCAATCTTCGCCCACCGAGGCAAACTGAAAAATACGCGTGCGCTCGCCTAGCACCGTGGGGCCTTTCACCACCACATGGGGGCCAATGACCGAGCCTGCGCCAATCGTGACGTCAGGCCCAATCACGCTGAACGGGCCAACCTCAACGTCATCAGCAAGCCGTGCCGCTGGGTCGACCAATGCAGTAGGATGTATCAAGCCACCTTCCTCTCGGCACAAATGATTTCCGCTTCGCAGGCCAGCTCGCCGTCTACCGTGGCACGGCAGGCAAACTTCCAAATACCGCGTTTACCGCGAATCACATTCGCTTCAAGCGTTAATTGATCGCCAGGCATGACCGGGCGCTTAAAACGCACGTTGTCGCTGCCAACGAGATAATACACATAGCCATCAGCGGGCAACTTATTGACCGTTTTAAAGCCTAGAATACCGCATACCTGAGCCAGCGCTTCAACAACCAGTACCCCGGGCATAATCGGGTGATGAGGAAAGTGGCCATTGAAAAACGGCTCGTTGATGCTAACGTTTTTATACGCAACGATGGTTTCGCCCACGGTTAACTGCGTGACTCGATCCACCAGCAAGAACGGATAGCGGTGGGGCAAGTATTCGCGAATTTCGTTGATATCCATAACCATCGTAACGACCTCTAAAATGACAAAAGGCCTGAGCAGTATCAGGCGCGCACCAGTAATCCTACTGGTAAAAGGCAGTGGATTATAACCTGCTGCTATTAAGCCTCAAGCTACTCCCTCAGGAAACCCTTCTTTCTTCACGATTCTCGCTGGCTTTTTTCCACCCGCGCCAAGCGCTTGGCAATATCGTCGAGCTGCTTGAAGCGCACAGCATTTTTACGCCATTGGGTGTTGCTCATGGCCCCGGTCCCCGAAGAATAAACCCCCGGCTCATGAATTGAGTTGGTCACTAGGCTCATGCCGGTGACCTGAACGCCATCACAAATGGTGAGATGACCAGATAGGCCCACACCACCGCCCAACATGCAGTGTTTGCCCACTTTGGTGGAGCCTGCAATCCCTACACAGCCTGCTAACGCGCTGTGGTCCCCAATGGTAACGTTGTGGGCAATCTGCACTTGGCTGTCGATTTTGACATCGTTGCCAATGACGGTGTCACCTAACGCACCTCGGTCAATACTGGAGCAGCTGCCCACTTCAACATCATCACCTAGCACCACGCCGCCAAGCTGAGCAATTTTGTGCCAGCCCGCACCATCATGGGCAAACCCAAAGCCATCACCACCAATCACACAGCCGCTGTGTAAAATCACTCGCTTGCCCACGACCACACCGTGGCAAACGGTGACATTGGCATGCAGCCGCGTGTCGTCACCGATGACACAGTCAGCGCCAATCACGCTACCCGCGCCAACCACTACACGGTCGCCCAGGACAACGCCTGACTCAATCACCGCATTGGCTTGGACGCAAACCTCGGCCCCAAGCGTCACGCCCTCTGCGACTACTGCAGAGGGATGAATACCCGGCACATCCCGCGCTGGCAGCGGATCAAATAGCTGGGAGAGCTTGGCGTAGCCCAAGTAGGGGTTATCCATCTCTAGGCGCGGCACAGGGCAGTTCTTGCCGTGCTCCGGGTGCAGCAGTACCCCTGCCGCTTTGGTGGTAGCGAGATCTTTTAAGTACGCACGGTTGGCTAAAAATGCGACTTGGTCTGGCGCTGCTTCCTTGAGCGTTGCCAAACCACGAATTGGCTGGTCGGCGTCGCCCTCGAAATCAACGTCCAGGTGACGTGCGATATCCGCAAGGGTGAGGTGATGAGAAGCGTGCGTCATGAGAGCCCAAGGAAGCAGTGGTGCGGCTAAGCCGCACCAGTAATCATTAAATTAGTTCAGCGAATCAAAAATCTGAGTGACTTCGTTCGTCACGTTGGGCAGGTCCGTCGAGGAGTGCAGCACGCCCTGAGGCTCAACCAACACGTCGATATTATGACGTTCTAACACCTGCTCTACCGCCTGTTCCAGCTTAGCTTCTGCCCCCTGCAGGAACTGCTGCTCGGAAGCCTGCTGGGCCTGCAGCACTTCACGGCGCAGCTGCTCAAAGCGGCCGCCTTTCTGCTGCAGCTCGGCAATCAGCGATTCACGTTCGGACTGGGACATAGTCTCCCCTTCCTGCTGTAGGCGGGTTTGCAGTTGCTGCAGCTCGCCGCCCAACGCTTCGGCTTCGCGTTGCTGGCTACCGATTTGTCCTTCCAGCTGGCTCAGTGATGACTGAGCCGACTGGGTATTCATCAACGCAGCGCGCCAATCCAACACGGCCACTTCGGCAGCATAGGCAGGTAGAGCCATCGCCCCAAACAGGCACACGGCAGCGGTCAGTTTACGCATCATTGTGATACTCCTTAAATTAGAACGTTTGACCCAGCGAGAACTGGAAGAACTGCGTATCGTCACCACTTTCGTCGTTCAGTGGCTCAGCCACGCTGAAGGTTAGCGGGCCGACAGGGGTTAGCCAGGAGAGGCCAATACCAACACTGTAGCGCAGCTCACCCAGATCAACGCCAGAGCTGCACTGCTGACGTCCTGCGTCTGCCTCCAGCACATCGTAGCACGAGCTTAAGAAGGTATTACCCGCATCCAGGAACAGCGTAGGCTGTACCGAGCGCTGGTTCTCGACGAACGGCATGGGGAAGAGCACTTCCGCAGAACCTTCTACCAGAACGTTACCGCCCATCGTCCGGTCACGACCACCCTCGCGGGCAGGGGTGGTTCGCTCGCCCAAAGTGTTATAGGTAAAGCCACGCACCGAGCCTAAACCACCCGCGTAGAAGTTCTCATAGAACGGATAAGGGTCATTACTGCCTAGGGTGTCGGCATAGCCTAAGTTACCGCTAAACTTCAGCGCCCAGGTTTCGTCATCGTTAATCGGGAATAGCTGCTGAGCACGGGCCCGAAGCTTGTAGTACTCTGCATCGCTGCCTGGCACGCCGGTTTCAAGCGATACGCGCTGGTAGTTACCGGCGGTGGGCATAATCCCACGGTTAAGGTTATTACGCGTCCAGCTTGCCGTTAGCTTGAGACTTTGGGCATTCTCACCTTGGTCTTCTACATAGCGGCGAATCTCAGAGGCGGTGTCAAAGTAGGTTTTCACCGTCACATCTTCAACGCTGGCATCAAAATTCAGGCGAGACAGCTCGCTGATGGGGTAGCCGAAGTTGATACCGGCACCGTAAGCATTGGTCGAGAACGTCGAGATATTCGAGATATTCGAGTTGGCATAGTCGGTTTTCCGGTAAAACAGGTTATATCCGCGGGAAATACCATCTAGCGTCCAGTAAGGGTCGGTAAAGGCAAAGTTGACACTGGTAAAGATGTCACTGCGCTGGGCACCAACGTTGACACGATTACCAGTACCCAGGAAGTTATTCTGGGCTAGACTTACCCCATAAATCACCCCGGCACTTTGAGAAAAACCGACACTGGCCGAGATGGAGCCGGAAGGCTGCTCTTCCACGTTGTAGGTGACATCCAGCAGGTCGGGCTGCCCCGGTACGGGCTGAGTGTCGACTTCCACCTGGCTGAAGAAGCCAAGCCGCTCCAGGCGCTGACGCGACTGGGTAATAGACTCGGTGGAGGCAGGCGCGCCCTCTAGCTGAATCATTTCCCGACGCAGTACTTCATCCTGTGTCGTGGTATTGCCGTAGAACTCGATGCGGCGAACATAGGCCCGCTGGCCGGGATTAACGGCAATGACCAAATCGACGGTTTCACCGTCATCGGCCATTTCAGGGACACCCTGCACATCGGCAAAGGCAAAGCCCTCGGCGCCTAAACGCTGGCGCAATGCTTCTGTGGAGGCGTTCACCTCTCCGCGAGAGAAAATATCACCACTGCTGATTTCCAGCAGATTACGAGCTTCGTTCTCGCTGATTTGAAGGTCGCCAGCGAAACGAATATCGCCCACGCGATACTGGTTGCCTTCATCAATATTCAGGGTGATAAAGATTTCTGACTTTTCAGGGCCGATAGAGACTTGCGTAGAAGTAACATCAAAGTTGACGTAGCCACGGTCAAGATAGAACGAGCGTAGGCGTTCGATATCACCAGAGAGCGCTTCTCGGGAGTACTCATCTTTCGAGAACCAGCCGAAGATACGGCCAGGGCGGTCGTTTAGCTCGAACACTTCACGCAGGGTTTCATCGTCGAAATCCTGGTTACCGACGATATTGATCTGGCGGATCTTGGCGACTTCACCTTCATTGATATCGATGTTGACCTGGACCCGGCCCTCATCAATCTCTTCCACCTCAACATTAATGCCAGCGCTGTAGCGACCCTGAGCCTGATACACGCCCTCAAGCTCGCGCTCAATCTCGTCAAGGGTAGAGAGTTGCAGTACCTGACCTTCCGACAGGCCAGACTGACGCAGACCATTACGCAGGTCGTCATCGGAAATCTGCCGATTGCCGGTAATGTTCAGACGCGCAATGGCGGGCCTTTCGACGACCTGAATGACCAGAACATCGCCTTCCCGGGCTAGCGAGACGTCTTCGAACAGGCCAGTGGCAAACAGGTCACGTGCGGCAGCGGCCAGCTGCTGCTCACTGACGCGGTCGTTGGCACTGACAGGAAACGCATTAAAGACCGAGGCGGCGGATACCCGCTGTAGTCCTTCCACACGAATGTCCGAAACATCAAAGGATTGTGCCTGGGCGCCGCTGGCGCCTACCAGCAAGAGTGCCGCCATTCCAAGGGTCTTGATTTTCATGCAGTCAATTCGCTCGCGTTGGTCTGCCCGTCGGTTAAGACAGGCACCATATACATTTGTGCAGGCAGATGACAAGGCATCCTGCGCGCTACACGCGTTATTACCACAGGCGCATCAAATCAAAATAGAGCGCCATCAGCATCAGGGTGCCAACCATGGCAAGTCCGATGCGCAGCCCTATCGCTTGTGTCTGCTCAGATACCGGCCGCCCACGTACGACCTCGACAAAATAGTAAAGCAAATGACCGCCGTCGAGCACGGGAATGGGCAGCAAATTCAGTACACCTAAACTAATCGAAAGATACGCTAAAAAACCAACGAAGGCTTCTACCCCAGCACGCGCAGAGTCTCCGGAAATTTGCGCAATCGTGATCGGCCCCGATAGGTTAGAGGGCGAAATTAACCCCACTAACATTTTGCGAATGGCGTCGACCGTCAGCAGCACCATTTCACCGGTGCGCGACAGCGCTTGTCCAACCGCTTCAATCGGCCCATAGCGAATTTCGCGCTGCAGCGACTCAGGCCAGCTAAACGGCTCTGCACCGGCACCAATGTACCCAACCTCGGCACCACTCTCCAGCGTATTACGTCTTGGCGTGAGCGAAAGCGTTCCTGCTTCGCCATTACGCTGATAACCAACGCTCAGTGTCTCGCCTGCGCTATCGCGGATCACCGCGACAAACTGCATCCAGTCATTAATGGGCTCACCGTTAAGGGCGACGATGCGATCCCCTGCTTGAAGCCCGGCTTCAGCGGCGGCTTGCCCATCCACCACTTGGCCAAGCACGGCGGGCACATCGGGTCGCCAGGGCGAGAAGCCAAGGCTCTGCAGCGGCTGTGGCGGATCCTGGCGAACCATGTAGTTGTTAAGCGGCAGTTGATAGCTGCGGGTGGCGCTAGCGCCTTCCGGCACTGCCTCAATAGTTAAATCACCGCTGAAGCCAATCATGGAGACCAGCTTTAAATTAATCTCTTCCCAGGAGCGCATTGCATCGCCCTGAATCGCGGTAATTTCACTCCCCTGCTCCAACCCCGCCTCTGCGGCTGGGGAGTTAGGCGTAATATCGCCAACTATTGGCGCTACGGTGGTTGTACCCGCCACAAACAGCGCCCAGTAGGCCACAATAGCCAGCAGGAAATTGGCGATGGGGCCCGCGGCCACAATAGCAATACGTTGCCAAACGGTTTTACGATTAAACGCTTGGTCTAGCTGCTCTTCCGGTACCGGCGCTTCACGCTCGTCGAGCATTTTGACGTAGCCGCCCAATGGAATGGCCGCCACCGCAAACTCGGTGCCATGGCGATCAATTGTTGACCACAGCGGCTTGCCAAACCCTACGGAGAAGCGCAACACCTTGACGCCGCAGCGGCGTGCAACCCAAAAGTGACCAAACTCGTGAAAGGTCACCAGCAGCCCCAGCACCACGATGACGGCTAAGATATTCTGTATCAGGCCCACTTTTTGCTCCTTTGCACGACACGCTGCTCAACAATAGCTGAGGCTAAGCGGTTAACTGGCGTATGGTGTGCGCGGCTTGTTCTCGCGCCCAGCGGTCCGCAGCAAGCACGCGTTCAAGTGAATCCGCCTGACCGGAATACGGCAGAGCCATCACCTTCGCGACAACGTCCGGAATCGCACCAAACGCGATGTTCCCCGCTAAAAATGCCTCAACAGCAACTTCATTAGCAGCGTTAAGCACCGCCGGAGCGGCCCCACCTGCCTGCATCGCCTCCCGAGCCAGGCGCAGGCAGGGAAAGCGTGTTTCATCCGGGGCTTCAAAATCGAGCCGCGCAACTTGGAACAGATCTAGCGTTTCCACGCCGGCATCAATGCGCTCTGGCCAAGCAAGCCCATAGGCAATCGGTGTGCGCATATCGGGATTACCCAACTGAGCAATCACAGAGCCGTCGTTATAGGCTGCCATAGAGTGGATAACGCTTTGCGGGTGAACAACGACCTGAATCTGCTCGGGTGTGGCATCAAACAGCCAGCACGCTTCGATTAATTCGAGTCCTTTATTCATCAGCGTGGCGCTATCTACGGAGATTTTACGTCCCATGGACCAGTTAGGATGAGTACAGGCCTGCTCTGGTGTTACGTTAGCAATATCGGCAGCCGACCAGCCGCGAAACGGCCCGCCCGATGCGGTTAGAAGCAGCTGACGCACGCCGTGTTTGGCTAATCCGCCGCGATGCTCGCTGGGTAGACACTGGTAGATGGCATTATGTTCAGAATCGATCGGCAACAGCGTCGCCCCGGAGCGTGCCACGGCATCCATAAACAGCGCCCCGCTCATCACCAGGGCCTCCTTATTGGCCAATAGCACGCGCTTACCGGCTTCGGCTGCCGCCAGCGACGGCAACAGGCCTGCCGCCCCGACAATCGCCGCCATCACGGTGTCGACCTCAGGCGCTTGGGCGACCTCGCACAGCGCATCCTCCCCCGCCAGCGCCACAGTGTTGGAGCCTGCTTGGCGGAGCGCTTGCTGCAACCATTGGGCATCGGCGACGTCATCCAACACGGCAAACCGGGGAGAGTGCGCTTTACACTGGTCAAGCAGCGCCTCTTTTGAGGTATGCGCCGTTAGGGCATAGACGCGGTAACGCTCCGGATGGCGCGCGATGACATCCAAGGTGCTTTTACCGATGGAACCGGTGGCACCGAGCACAGTGACCGACTGAACCGAGACGTGACTCATAGCGCGCTCACCTGAAGTGATAGTACCTGCAGATACAACAGCGCAAAGATGGGGATGGCTGCGGTGAGACTATCGATACGGTCCAGCACACCACCATGACCCGGCAGCAGCTGGCTGGAGTCTTTAATATTACGGTAGCGTTTCAACATACTTTCAAACAGGTCGCCAAGCACTGAAGTCAGCGTCACCACTGCGGTAATCACGATCAGCGCCACGCCCCCCATCACTCCAAGGGGCTGCCAAAGGGCAAACAGTAGGGCTAGCAGCATCGTGGCAGCAAGCCCCCCATACACGCCCTCCCAGGACTTGCCTGGACTAACCCGCGGGGCTAATTTGCGCTTACCCCAGCGGCGACCAGCAAAGTAGGCGCCAATGTCTGCCGTCCATACCAGCAGCATCACAAACAGAAGCCACACCGCCCCGCTATCACGCAGCACGTTAAAACCTACCCAGCACGGCAACAGTACCCAAACGCCCATGAGTAGACGGCGTGAAGTGGCTTGCCACTGCTGACTGCTTTCCGGGTAGTGCGTCACCCAGTAGAGGTTCAGCAACCAGCCAGCTGCGGCCAGCCACAACGGCCAAACTGCAAAGGCAGCGCCGCTCAGCCACAGCAGGGCCATGAGCACCGCCATACCGGCCACCAGCACCAGGCGCGTGCGCGAGACGATAACCCCCGCCAAGTTGGTCCATTCCCAGGTACCTAACAGCACGATCAGCGCTGTAAACAGCGCAAAGGCACCTCCCTGTAATCCAAACAGACCAATTAGCGTGACAGGAGCTAACCAGGCTGCGGTGATCATCCGCTGTTTAAGCACCTTGCGCCTCTATTTGTTCGTCGGTCATGCCAAAACGGCGACGTCGTAAGCAGAAATCATCGAGCGCTTTGTCGAAGGCCGCCCCATCAAAATCTGGCCATAACAAGGGCGAAAAGTGCAGCTCGGCATAGGCCAGCTGCCATAACATAAAGTTCGAGAGCCGCTGCTCGCCGCTGGTACGGATGCACAGATCCACCGGCGGTACTTGATCGGTGTTCATGGCCGCATCCAAACGCGCTTCGTCGATGGCCTCGGGCGCCAGCTTTCCGGTAGCCACCTGCTCGGCGAGCTGGCGGGCGGCGCGGGCGATGTCCCACTGGCCGCCGTAGTTCGCGGCAATCACCAGATGCATGCCCGTGTTCTCGGCGGTCAGCGCTTCGGCGCGCTGAATATGCTTTTGAATCGCGGGGGAAAAGCCACGCTGTTCGCCAATAATCGACAGACGGATATTGCGCTCATTAAGTTTTTTGACTTCGCGTTTAAGCGCCATCAAAAACAGCTCCATCAGCGCATTCACCTCAGCGGCAGGACGTTTCCAGTTCTCACTGGAGAAGGCGAACAGGCTCAGCGTTTGCACGCCTCGCTCGACCGCACGCTCGATCACCGCGCGCACGGATTCAACACCGGCGCGGTGGCCGCGCACTCCCGACAGCCCCCGTGCCCGCGCCCAGCGGTTGTTACCATCCATAATGATAGCAACATGAGACGGCAGTGCTTCCTCGGATAGAGAAAGCGTCGTGCCGCCCGGCTGCTCTTGGGGAAGCTGCGGAGACATCATGGGTTCTCGCACCAAAGATCAGTCATAAGTAAGCCAAGCGATGGCCCACGGGCAGCTGAGCTACCCGTGGCTAAGTGAACGCAGGCAGTGATGTTCACAACAATCACTAAACCTGCATGAGATCCTGTTCTTTTGCGGCAAGTGCCTTATCGATCTCAGCGATATATTTATCGGTCAGCTTCTGGATTTCGTCTTCGCCCTGGCGCTGATCGTCCTCGGTAATTTCTTTATCCTTAAGCAAGGATTTGAAATCACCGTTAGCATCACGACGAACGTTACGCACAGCCACGCGCGCGTTTTCTGCCTCGCTACGTGCCTGCTTAATGTAACCCTTGCGCGTCTCTTCGGTCAGCATCGGCATCGGTACACGAATCACGTTGCCTGCGCTTGAGGGGTTGAGGCCCAAGTCAGAGGTCATGATCGCTTTTTCGATTTTAGCCACCATGGACTGCTCCCAAGGAGCCACCGCCAGGGTACGGGCGTCTTCAACGTTGACAGAAGCCACTTGGTTCAGCGGCACTTGGCCACCGTAATACTCAACGGTCACGGCATCCAGGATGCTGGGGTGAGCGCGACCCGTGCGGATCTTGTTGAAGTTGCTGTGCAGCGCCTCAACGCTCTTCTTCATGCGAGACTCTGCATCTTTCTTGATGTCGTTGATCACGTTGTTACCCTCTGTCTATCAGCGTGCCTTCCTTGCCCCCAACCACGAGGTTGAGCAGGGCACCAGGCTTGTTCATATCAAATACCCGCACCGGCATATCATGGTCACGTACCAGGCAGATTGCGGTCAAATCCATTACGCCCAGTTTCTGATCCAGAGCGTCGTCATAGGAGAGCTGGTCGTATTTTACGGCGTCGGGGTGCTTCACCGGGTCCTTATTGTACACGCCGTCCACCTTGGTGGCCTTGATGACAACGTCTACATCCACTTCAATGCCGCGCAAACAAGCAGCAGAGTCGGTGGTAAAGAAAGGGTTACCGGTGCCAGCAGAGAACAGCACCACGTCGCCAGACGTTAAATAACGGATGGCAGTGCGGCGGTCATAGTGCTCCACCACACCGCTCATGGGAATCGCTGACATCACCCGCGAGCGAATATTAGAGCGCTCCAGAGCATCACGCATGGCGAGGGCATTCATCACCGTTGCCAGCATTCCCATGTGATCACCCGTGACCCGATCCATGCCGGCTTCGTTCAACGCCGCACCACGGAACAGGTTACCACCACCAATCACAATACCGACCTGTACGCCAATACCGACCAGCTGGCCGATCTCGAGCGCCATACGATCCAGCACTTTTGGATCAATACCAAAATCGTGCTCACCCATCAGCGCTTCGCCCGATAGCTTCAGCAAAATACGCTTGTATTTTGACTTTGACTTATCGATTTTGGGGGCCGCAGTGGGGGTAGACTCTTGAACATCACGTGACATGGCATCTCTCCTGAGGCAGACCTGGGCACAGGTGGGCGAGGCGGCACCTGTATTTCACAGGGGCCGGATACACGAAGGCGTGCGCTCGCGCGCACGCCATCTTCTTACTGGAACCTCTGACCTTAGCGACGGCCAGCCTGTTCCATGACTTCTTTAGCGAAGTCGACTTCTTCTTTCTCGATGCCTTCGCCCACTTCAAAGCGAGTGAAGCTAACCACTTCACCACCAGCTGCTTTGACGAATTCAGCAACGGACTGGTTCGGGTCTTTAACAAACGGCTGCTCGGTCAGGCTGTTCTCGGCCAGGTACTTCTTCAGGCGGCCTTGAACCATCTTCTCAGCGATTTGCTCAGGCTTACCGGCCATGTCCGGCTGGGCCAGGATGATTGCCTTCTCTTTGTCCAGCTGCTCTTGCGGCATCTCTTCAGGATGCGCAACCGCCGGGTTGATCGCCGCTACGTGCATCGCAACATCTTTGGCTGCTTCGCTGGTGCCGCCTTTCAGAACGGTCAGAACGCCAATACGGCCACCGTGAACGTATTCGCCCACCAGACCACCTTCAACGGCATTCACGACCACGGCACGACGCACGCCGATGTTTTCGCCGATTTTCTGAACCAGCTGCTCACGAGCGGACTCAAGGTCACCCGCCATCACCGCTGCAACGTCTTCGTTTTTCGCCGCAAAGAACGCATCAGCAATCTTGTTGGCGAAGTCGATGAAGTTGTCGTCACGGGCAACGAAATCGGTTTCAGAGTTGATTTCGACCATTACGCCGTAGCTGCCATCTTCTGCTACACGAGTAACAACCGCACCTTCTGCAGCGGTACGACCCGCTTTTTTCGCGGCTTTAAGACCAGAGCTTTTACGCAGGTTTTCGATCGCGACTTCGATGTCACCGTCGGCTTCGGTGAGTGCTTTTTTACACTCCATCATGCCAAGACCGGTACGTTCGCGCAGTTCCTTAACCTGAGAGGCGCTGATAGCTGCCATGAGATTTCACCTCGGAAATGGTTCTAACTGAGAGTTAAACGCGCTACAGAGTATAAGCACGATAGATGACCGTTGCGTATCACTGTGCAGAGCGCTTGCCGGCATTCATCCGGCATGATCGGCCCGCCTGAGCGAACTCAAAGCGGGAAAAAGGGGGCATAAGGCCCCCTCTTAACACGATGCGGCTCAACCTGCCCGCCGCACCACTGCAGCCTTACTCGGCAGCTGCGCTTGTGTCGGCGGAAGCGGCTTCTTCAGTCACTTCGACGAACTCGTCCGGACGACCTTCTTTCGCGCGGCCACACGCGTCGGCAATCGCCTTCACGTAGATCTGGATAGCGCGGATGGAGTCATCGTTACCCGGGATCACGTAATCAACGCCATCTGGGTTAGAGTTGGTATCTACCACGCCAATAACCGGGATACCCAGCTTGTTGGCTTCGTTAATCGCGATGCGCTCGTGGTCAACGTCGATCACAAACAGTGCGTCCGGCAGGCCGCCCATGTTCTTGATACCACCGATAGAACGCTCAAGCTTCTCTTGCTCACGCGTGGCCATCAAGACTTCTTTCTTGGTCAGCTTCTCGAAGGTGCCGTCTTCGCGCATCACTTCCAGATCACGCAGCCGTTTGATGGACTGACGAATGGTCTTGAAGTTGGTCAGCATGCCGCCCAACCAGCGATGGTTGACGAACGGCTGGCCAACGCGATTCGCTTCTTCTTTGATGATCTTGCTAGCGCTGCGCTTGGTGCCAACAAACAGAATTTTGTTGTTGGATGCCGCCATCTTCTCGACCACGTCGATCGCTTCGTTCAGCGCCGGCAGGGTGTGCTCGAGGTTGATGATGTGAATCTTGTT
Organism: Vreelandella sp. L-25; assembly: GCF_056857535.1. Lineage (NCBI taxonomy): Bacteria > Pseudomonadati > Pseudomonadota > Gammaproteobacteria > Oceanospirillales > Halomonadaceae > Vreelandella > Vreelandella sp. L-25. The sequence goes on along the minus strand of NZ_JBSXNH010000063.1, from coordinate 60,552 downwards.
GCGCGCGCCGAAGATGTATTTGCCCATCTTCGGATTCCAGTACTTGGTTTGGTGACCGAAGTGAGCACCTGCTTTCAGCAGGTCACGCATATTAACGTGAGACATGGTAAAACTCCTGAAACTCGGGTTAGGCCTCCACGCACCCCATGGATCCGACCAGTAGCGTCGTTAAACGTCGCTAAAGGCACCCGGGACCATGTGCCGGTGCATGTGTGTTTTCAAGGCTTGCTGTTGTGCAACCCAGCGGTGCTGCGTTGCGATCTCGTTGCCCTTTCGCGTAGCGCCAGCCAGTATAGAAGCATTGGATGGCGATTGCAGGAAAGCGCGCGGCTTTATACCATAGATCATTGCCAAGATGAAGTCGCAGCCGCGTTTCGGCATTTTCATTTGCGACCCATCACTTACCCAGAAGCCACATCGAGAATTCATGAACGTTCCTATTAAGACGCCTTCTGAAATCGAGAAAATGCGCGAAGCCGGTCGCCAGGCGGCCAGCGTTATCGAAATGATCACTCCCCACGTTAAAGCGGGCATTAGCACTGGCGAGATCGACCGTCTGTGCCACGAGTACATTGTTAACGAGCTGGGCTCGACACCGGCACCGCTGAACTACCACGGCTTTCCCAAAGCAACCTGTACCTCCATCAACCACGTGGTGTGCCACGGCATCCCCGATGACGCCAAAAAGCTCAAAAACGGCGACATCATGAACCTGGATATCACCGTGCGCACACCGGATGGCTACCACGGCGACTCCAGCGTGATGTTCGTGGTGGGCGACACCATTCAGGGCGAACGGCTGTGCCGCATCACCCAAGAGTGCCTATATAAAAGCATTGCGCTGGTGAAACCCGGCGTGCGTCTTTCTGAGCTTGCCCGTGTGATTCAGCAGCACGCCGAAGCCCATGGTTACTCGGTGGTACGTGATTTCTGCGGCCACGGCATTGGCGCGGACTTCCACGAAGACCCGCAGTTCCTGCACTACGACGGCTATGCACCGGATGCCGACATCCGCCTAGAAGCGGGCATGTGCTTCACCATCGAGCCGATGATTAACGTGGGCGGCTACAAAACCAAAGTGCTGCGCGACGGCTGGACCGCCGTCACCAAAGACCGCAGTCTTTCGGCCCAGTGGGAACACACCCTGCTAGTGACCGACACCGGCGTTGACGTGCTCACTGCGCGCAGCGACGAAGACTTTAGCTTTCTGAACGCCTGATGCTTCTTCACCACTACCGGTTCGAGCCGGACACGTCGCTTTTCGATCTCGACCTGTTTCGCACCGAGCTTGCCGGGTCGCGCTCTCCTATCGCCCCGTTTAAAGCCGCGCTGCGGGAAATCCAAGCACGCCTGGATGAACGCTTTCGCGCCGGCAGCGATATTCGCGACTTGGTACGCGGCAGGGCTTGGTATCTTGACCAGCTCCTCGCCATTGCCTGGGCGCAGCATGCTTGGCCCGACGACGGCGTTGCACTGGTGGCCGTGGGCGGCTACGGGCGTGGTGAACTGCATCCCCATTCGGATATTGATCTGCTCTTGCTGCTTGAGCACGACGACGATACCCCCTACCGGGAGCCGCTGAGCGCTTTTATCACCTTCCTCTGGGATATCGGCCTGGAGATTGGCCACAGCGTTCGCTCGCTCAACGACTGCGAGCGGGAAGCCGAAGCAGACGTCACAGTGATTACCAACCTGCTGGAGTCGCGCCTCATTGCCGGGCCGGAAAGTCTGCGTGAGAAGATGCGCGAGCGCCTGAGCACCCCGAACCTGTGGCCCGCCGACCGCTTTTTTGAAGCCAAGTGGCAAGAGCAAATTGCTCGCCACTACCGCTACAACAACTCCGAGTACCACCTGGAGCCCAACCTCAAAAGCTCCCCCGGTGGCCTGCGGGATATCCAGATGATTGGCTGGGTGGCTAAGCGTCACTTCGGCACCGAGCAGTACACCGATATTGTCGCCAACGGCTTTATGAATGACGCGGAGCTGCGCATTCTCAGCCAGGGCCAGGCGTTTCTTTGGCAGGTGCGCTACGCCCTGCATATGCTCACAGGCCGTGCCGAAGACCGCCTGCTGTTTGATCACCAGCGCACCATTGCCGAGATGTTTGGCTTTAGGGATACCCCCGAGCGGCTCGCGGTCGAGCAGTTCATGAAACGCTACTACCGCCACGTGACGGCCCTCGCCGGGCTCAACGATATGTTGCTACAGCACTTCGACGAAGTGATTTTGCGCGGCAAGGAGTCGTTGGAAACCGTTAAGCTGAACGAACGCTTTGAAACCAAGGGCGGCTACATCCAGGCGCGCTCCCGCAACCTGTTCCGCGAGCGCCCGGCGGCCATGCTAGAACTCTTTCTGCTGATGGCCAAGCATCCGGAAATCGAAGGGGTACGCGCCGATACTATTCGGCTGATTCGTGACCACCGCCACCAAATTGACGACCACTACCGGGAAGACCCACGCCACCAGCGGCTGTTTATGGCCATTATGCGCGCGCCGGGTAACGTCCCTCGCCAGCTGCGGCGTATGAACCGCTACGGCATTCTCGGCAAGTACCTGCCGGAGTTCGGCCGCGCGGTGGGGCTGATGCAGCACGATCTGTTCCATATCTATACGGTGGACGCCCACACCCTGCGCCTGCTGAAATTCCTGCACGGCTTCCGCAAGCCCGAGGCAAAAGACGACTTCCCGGTGGCCGCCAACCTGATCCATCTGCTGCCCAAGCTGGACCTGCTGTGGATCGCTGGCCTGTTCCACGACATCGGCAAAGGGCGCGGCGGAGACCACTCTGAAATCGGCGCCCGTGACGTCGAACAATTCTGCCATCGCCACCATATTTCCCAGCACGACACCAACCTGGTCAGCTGGTTGGTGGAGCATCACCTGCTGATGTCGATGACCGCCCAAAAGCGCGACATCAGCGACCCGGATGTAATCCGCGACTTTGCGCTGATCGTGCGCGACGAAACCCGCCTGGACTACCTCTATGTGCTCACCGTTGCCGATATCAACGCCACCAACCCCACGCTGTGGAACGGCTGGCGGGCATCGCTTTTGCGCCAGCTCCACGCGGAAACCAAACGTGCTCTGCGCCGTGGGCTGAAAAATCCACCGGATCGAGACGACTGGGTGCGCGAAACCCGTACTGAGGCGCGCTCGCTGCTGCAAACAGTCGGCGTCGATAGTGGCCAAATAGACCAGCTCTGGGAGTCGCTGGGGGAAGATTACTTCCTGCAGTACGCACCCAGCGAAATTGTCTGGCAGACTCAAGGCATTCTGGCCCACCAGCCGTCACCGCTGCCGTTGGTGCTGATCAGCGCCCCCACCGCCGACATGGCCGAAGGCGGCACCAAAGTGTTCATTCACACCCGCTCGGTGGATGACTTGTTCGCCGCCACCGCCGCCGCCATGGAACAGCTCGGGCTCTCGATTCACGATGCGCGCATTGCTACTTCCCACAACGACTGGACGCTCAACACCTTCATCGTGCTGGATAGCCACGGCCAGCCGATTCGCGACCCGGAGCGCATTGAAGAGATGCGCCAGCACTTGGTAGAAGAGCTGGATGACCCGGATGACTATCCAGAAATCGTCACTCGACACACGCCGCGCCAGCTCAAGCACTTCAAAGTGCCTACCGAAGTGGTGATCGAGCAGGATCCGGCCAATGAACGCACCCTACTGGAACTGACCGCCCCCGACCGCCCCGGTCTGCTGGCTCGGGTAGGGCGCATTTTCATGGAGCAGGATATCTCGCTCTCAGCCGCTAAAATTGCCACGCTAGGCGAACGGGTTGAAGATGTTTTCTTCATCACCACCAAAGCAGGCGAGCCGCTCACCGACCCCGAACGCCAGCAGCAGCTCCGCGAACGACTGATTGAGGTATTGGGGGTTTAACCTAGAAAGCAGGCACACCCTGGTGGTTAGGTTTGAGCCTGCCCCAGGGCTTGCCTATAATCGGCGGTTCGATAAATGGTTTTGCCCACAGTTCCCGCCCTTACGCTCTCAACGGACGCGCCATGAACCCTGATCTCAACGCCCTACACCCCTATCCGTTTGAAAAGCTGGCCGCCCTCAAAGCGAGCCTAACGCCCCCGGCGGGACTGGCGCATATTCCGCTGACGATTGGCGAACCCCAGCACGCCCCCTACCAAGGCGCGCTGGAGGCACTCATCGCCCACCAGTTAGAGATGGCCCGCTACCCGGCCACCAACGGCCTTCCCGCCCTACGCGACGCGATTGCGACCTGGGCCACCCAACGCTTCCAACTGGCGGGGCTGGATGCCGAGCACCAAGTACTGCCGGTGAACGGCACTCGCGAAGCCATCTTCGCCTTCGTGCAGGCGGCGCTGGACCGCACCCGCCCCGCAAAAGTGGCCGTACCCAACCCCTTCTACCAGATTTACGAAGGCGCCACGCTGCTGGCAGGCGGCGAGCCGCTCTACCTGGACTGCACCGCCGAGAACGGCTTCCGCCCCGATTTTTCAGCGGTCAGCGCCGACACCTGGCGCGATGTGCAGATCGTGTTTATCTGCTCGCCGGGCAACCCGACCGGCGCCGTCACGCCACTGGCCGAGTTCAAACAGCTCATTGCCCTGGCCGACGAGCACGACTTTATCATCGCCTCTGATGAGTGCTACTCCGAGCTTTACCTAGACGAGAACACGCCACCGCCAGGGCTTTTGCAGGCCTGCGCCGAGCTTGGCCGCGATGACTACCGCCGCTGCGTGGTCTTCCACTCGCTCTCCAAGCGCTCCAACCTACCAGGGCTGCGCTCGGGTTTCGTGGCAGGTGATGCCGACCTACTCGCCCCGTTCAAGCGCTACCGCACCTATCACGGCTGCGCCATGTCGCTGCCACTACAGCACGCCTCCATTGCCGCTTGGCAAGACGAAGTCCACGTGCGCGCCAACCGCGACGCCTACCGCGAAAAATTCAGCGCGGTGACGGATGTGCTTGCCCCGGTGATGGATTTTCCCACTCCGGAAGCGAGCTTCTACCTCTGGCCTGCGGTGCCGGGTGGCGACGATATCGCCTTTACCCAGCGGCTATTCAGCGAACAGCACGTGAGCGTACTGCCCGGCAGCTTGATGGGTCGCCCAGGGCAAAACGGCCTTAACCCCGGCGCGGGTCGGCTACGCTTAGCGTTAGTGGCGGAGCTTGAGCCGACCTTAGAAGCGGCCAAGCGCCTTCGCCAACTGGTCGAGCGCGGCTAACGCGCCGCGCCGCTTAAGACGACGAAAGGAGGCTCTATGCTAACGCTCTACATGATTCATAACTGCGACACCTGCCGTAAAGCGCGTAAAGCGCTGGACGACAAAGCGCTGATGTATAAAACCCACGACCTGCGTAAAGATGGCCTTTCTGCGGCGCTGCTTGAGCACATCTTGAATCGCGTACCGTTGGTTGAGGTGATCAACAAACGCAGCAAAACCTGGCGGGATCTTTCTGACGAAGAGAAAGATTACGATGCCAACTCGGCGCGCCAGCTGCTGCTCCAGCACCCCACGCTGCTCAAGCGGCCGCTGCTGGAACTCGACGACGGCACCATCATGATCGGCTACCGTGACGGCGACTATGACACGCTAAGCGGCTAACCCTGACTCGACTTCTCTCACTCATTTTCTCTCACTAACCTCTAAGGAATACGCGTTATGCTGAGCTTCGCGCTTGGAATCGGCACCCAAAACACCCAGGGCGACTGGCTGGAAATCTACTACCCGGCCCCGCTGCTCAACCCGGACGCGAGCCTGGTCGCCGCTGCCAAAGAGGCCCTGGATGCACCGGCGGGCAATGCCCCGGTGAGCTTCTTACCGGAAGACTGCACCCGCTTGGCCAAGGCGCTGGAAGCGGCAGGCCACTCCGAGCAGGCCGCTCTGGCCGAGTCGCTGGCCACTAGCCAGCGCCCGCTGGTGGCGATGTTCCTGGAGAGCGACCAGCCGCCGCAAACCGCCCCTGAGGTGTACCTGAAGCTGCACCTGCTGTCGCATCGCTTAGTGAAGCCTCACGGCCTGGACCTGACCGGCATGTTCGGCCTGCTGCGCAACATCGCCTGGACCAACGAAGGCGCAATCGATATCGAAGAGCTGCCCACGCGCCGTCTGAAGGCGCGCTTAGCGGGCCGCACGCTGTCCGTCGACTGCGTGGACAAATTCCCCAAAATGACCGACTACGTGGTGCCCACCGGCATCCGCATCGGCGACACCGCGCGCGTGCGCCTGGGCGCTTACCTGGGTGAAGGCACCACGGTCATGCATGAAGGGTTTGTTAACTTCAACGCAGGCACCGAAGGCCCCGGCATGATCGAAGGGCGCATTTCCGCAGGCGTTATGGTCGGCAAAGGCTCTGATCTGGGCGGCGGCTGCTCCACCATGGGCACACTCTCGGGTGGCGGCAACATCATCATCAAAGTGGGCGAAGGCTGCCTAATTGGCGCCAATGCCGGTATCGGTATTCCGCTGGGCGACCGTTGCACCGTGGAAGCCGGCCTCTACATCACCGCAGGCTCTAAAGTGACGCTGCTGGATGACCAAGGCCAGGAAGTGAACACCGTTGCCGCCCGCGAGCTGGCGGGCCAAGACGACCTGCTGCTGCGCCGTAACTCACAAAATGGCCGCATCGAGTGCCTGACCAATAAAAGCGCCATAGCGCTGAACGAGGCGCTGCATGCCCATAACTGAGCCTGCCTCACTGTCGCCTACGCTGAAGCTGGCCTTTGAGCTGCTTCGCCGGGCGTCGGTGACCCCCGACGATGAAGGCTGCCAGGACCTGATGATCGAGCGCTTAACGGCGCTCGGTTTCCATATCGAGCAGCTACCGTTTGGCGATGTGAAGAATTTTTGGGCGGTTCGTGGTCACCACGGCCCGGTGCTGGCGTTTGCGGGGCACACCGACGTGGTGCCCAGCGGGCCACACACTAACTGGGAATTTCCGCCTTTCGAGCCCTGCATCGACGACCAAGGCATGCTCTGCGGGCGCGGCGCGGCTGATATGAAGGGCAGCCTTGCCGCCATGCTCACCGCGGTGGAACGCTTTGTAGCGCGCTACCCTGACCATGATGGCCGCATTGCGTTTTTGATTACCTCCGATGAGGAAGGCCCGGCCATCGACGGCACCCGTGCGGTGGTAGAACATCTTCGCGAGCGCAATGACCGCCTGGATTACTGCATCGTTGGCGAGCCCTCCTCTACTGCTCGCCTAGGCGATGTGATCAAAAACGGTCGTCGTGGCTCTTTGGGCGGTGTGCTGCATATTAAGGGCATTCAAGGCCATGTGGCCTACCCTCACTTAGCGCGCAACCCGATCCACCAAGCGATGCCCGCCCTGGATGCGCTCGTCAACGAGCACTGGGATGCTGGCAACGACTTCTTCCCTGCAACCAGCTTTCAGATATCTAATCTGCGTGCCGGTACAGGGGCCACCAATGTGATTCCTGGCGAGGTAGAGGTGGTGTTCAACTTCCGCTACTCCACGGAAGTCACCCATGACGAGCTGCGCTCACGCACCGAGGCAATTCTGGATCAGCACGGTCTTGAGTATCACATCGACTGGACGCTGAATGGCGAACCGTTCCTGACGGCCGAAGGTGAGCTAGTGGAGGCGGCGATTCGTGGCGTGGAAGCCGTGACTGGCGAACGCCCAGCGCTTTCTACCAGCGGCGGCACCTCGGATGGCCGTTTTATTGCCACTCTGGGCGCGCAGGTGGTAGAGCTTGGCCCGCTGAACGACACCATTCACAAGGTGAACGAGCGCGTGCGCGCTAGCGATTTGGATGCGCTGAGCCGCATCTACGAAGCAACCCTTCAAGCGCTACTGACCACCGACGAGGTAAGCGTATGATGGAGCGGTTTCCGGATATCGAAGTGTATCTGGCGCGGGTTACGCTGGATGACATTAACGCCTGGCTGGCTGACGTGCTGAGTGCACCGCCCCTTAGCCCAGCAGGAAAAGGCAAGTGGAAAACCCGTGGCCAGTATCAGGGCGATAGCGTACCGGTGCTGCTGGTGGATAACGCCGCGGATGGTTTTGCCAGCCTCTGGTTCGATAGCGGACACACTCCGTGGCACACCGACCAGGAGTGCGCCCAGCACGCCGCTGAAGCACTGCAGGTGGAAGTACGCTGTTCGCTGGGGGGCTGGCACCCTGGCGACGACCCAGACCGCTTTTGGCAGGTGCTGCCCGGCGGCCAGGAAAAAGCCATCGAATGGCCGGACTCAGGCCGTTAAATGCAAAAACCCCCGTAAGCGCGGGGGTTTTCTCTTTCAGCACTAATTTATCACTACAGCGCCTGGGCGCTTACTCAATAATGCTGACGTCATCGGCCTGCAGGCCGCGATCATTTTTAATCACGTGATAGCGAACAATCTGGCCTTCGGCCAGCATACGCGGGCCACGGCCACGAATGGCACGGAAGTGAACAAACACATCTTCTCCGTTATCGCGAGTAATAAAGCCGTAGCCTTTGTTGGTGTTAAACCACTTTACTTCCCCCTCTTCACGGCCATCGTTGGGGTCGATGATATCTTCCTCTTCATCATCTTCCACCGTAGGAGCAGGTGCTTGGGGCTGGCGCGGCGCAGGCTTAACCCGAGCCACATCTGCCTTCACAACCATTGGTGGCGCCAGGGCAGCTGCCGCTAACGTGCCGATAAACAACATAATAAAGCAGCCAAAGGCTACCGCGGCATATACGCTAAAAGCAGCTTCGGCTAACCACTGCTCAGCCAGAGGTGCATTGGTTAAATGAACAATCCCTGCCAGAAGAAGCGGCGTGGGGGCGGCGAGTAAGACACTGATAAAGAAACAGCGAAAAACAACTTTTGGGTTCATAGATAGAAAAAGCTCTCTTGTTGTATGGGTAACAGACGAAGGACAATACTCGAACTACCAGGCCCATTCCTAACAGTACCGAGCATACTACACAAGGTGACGATGTTATCATGACAAACGAATTATCGCCTGCTGAGCTCGCTCAACGTCTTGAATCGTTGGAGAGTCGGCTGGCCTATCAGGAGCACTGGCTGGACACTCTGGATCAAGCGGTCGCCCAGCAGGAGCGCCGCTTGGAAAAACTGGAGCAGCTAAGCGCCTTGATGCGCGAACGGCTACGCGAGCAGCATCAGGCGCTCCAGGCGGGCGACTCCCAAGGCAGTTTTCGTCCAGAAGACGATATCCCACCCCACTATTAAGCCACGACTCGCGGCTTCTTGCCCGCCCAAAAGCAGTGGGATTACCTCACCATGCTGGCCGGGGCAACGCTTTCTAGCCCAAATGCATCAGCAACGGCACGATAGGTCACCTTGCCGTTGTGAACGTTAAGGCCGGGCAGGAAGTGCGCATCATCGGCTAATGGCCGTGCTTAGTCGCGGAACACGCGCACGCCTAGCGCCTTCAAGTACGACGTCTCCGGTATGGCCGGGTGTACCGGGTGATCAGGTCCTTGGTGGCCCTGGAAGATCACCTGACCTTGGCGGTCCTGGTGGCGCACTGCACCGCGCACCACATCGACCAAACGATCAGGGGCAAGGTGCATGGAGCAAGATGCCGACAGCAGCAGGCCATCTCGGCCCAGCAAACGCATCGCTTCACGGTTAAGACGCGAGTAGGCGCGCTCACCGTTAGGGATATCCTTACGCTTTTTAATAAACGCAGGCGGATCGAGAATCACCACATCGAACTGCTCGCCATCTGCCTTTAGCGCCGCCAGGGCTTCAAAAGCATCGCCTTCACCAATCGCCACCTGCTCTTGAACGCCATTCAGCTCGGCGTTGCGCGCCACTTGCTCCAGCGCAGCGCCGGACGCATCCACGCAGAGCACTTCTGATGCACCGCTGGCCGCCGCCTGAACGCCCCAGCCACCCACGTAGCTGAATACGTCCAGCACGCGCTTACCGGCCACTTGGCTGTTGAGCCAAGCACGGTTCACACGGTGATCATAGAACCAGCCGGTTTTCTGGCCGTTTAGCACCGGCACTGCAAAGGTGACACCATTTTCGACCAGCAGCACTTCGTCAGGCAGCGTACCTTTGACGACTTCCACGTGGGCTTCCAGGCCCTCCTGGCGGCGGCCACCGGTGTCGTTACGGAAGACGATAGCACTCGGCTTAACCACTTTCTCCAGGGCGTCAACGATATCTTCCGCCAGTGCCTGCATACCGGCGGTGTTGAGCTGCACTACCAGCACATCGCCGAAACGATCAATCACCAAGCCAGGCAACAGGTCGCCCTCGCCATGAATCAGGCGATAAAACGGCTGATCAAACAGGCGCTGGCGCAGCGCTAGGGCCTGATTAAAGCGATGCACGAACAGCGAGCGGTCCAGGCGCATTTCAGGGTCGCGAGACATGATGCGGCCGCAGATCAGCGAGTGCGGGTTCACGTAGGCAACGCCCAGGGTTTTACCGTTGGACGCCTCTACCAGCGCAGGCTCGCCCGCCGCAAAGTTTTTCAGCGGCGTCTCTTTGATATCGACTTCGTTGGAGTAGATCCACAGATGGCCAGCTTTTAAGCGGCGATCGGCGTTTTTATTCAAGCGCAGGCGTTGGGTCACAACAATCTCCAAAAGAGCAAGCTTATAGTGCACTTAGGCACTGTAAGCATAAAAACAATTAACCGCCCAAGGCGGCGATTAACGCTGGCAGCCGGGGCAAAACACACTGGCACGTTGACCCAGGGTAATGCGCTTCAGCTCGCTGCCACAGCGCAGGCAAGGCTGCCCGTGGCGTCCGTAAACATTCAGCCGCTGGGCGAAGTAACCAGGCTCGCCTTGGCCGCTGACAAAATCGCGCAGCGTGGTGCCACCTTGGGTAATGGCCGCCGCCAACACCTCTTTGACGGCCGCCGCTAGCGCGTCGTAGCGCGCTTGGGAAATTCGCCCCGCCGCACGGCGCGGGTCGATGCCTGCCATAAACAGCGCTTCGGCGGCATAAATATTGCCCGCACCCACCACCACACGGTTGTCCATCAAAAAGGGCTTTACTGCCACCCGCTTATTACGCGACAGACGGTAGAGCCACTGGCCGTTGAAGGCATCGCTAAGCGGTTCAGGGCCAAGGTGAGCAAGGCGGGTATCGCGGCTGCCGTCGCCCTGCTGCCAGTCGACAAACCCAAACCGACGCGGGTCATGGTAGCGCAGCACGTAGCCGCTAGCGGTCACCACATCCACATGGTCGTGCTTTTTCGGCAAATCCCCCAGGCGGGCAATACGCAGGCTGCCCGACATGCCTAAGTGCCACAGCAGCGTGGCACTGCCATCAGCGGTGGCTAGCGGAATCTGCAGGTATTTAGCTCGTCGGGCCAACTCGCCCACTCGTGCGCCGATTAAGCGTTCGGCCAAGTCGTCCGGCACTGGTACCCGCAGGCGCGGCTGGCGCACCCGCACTTCGGTAATTTCTTGCCCCTCTATATAGGGGGCGATGCCACGTCGCGTGGTTTCAACTTCAGGCAGTTCGGGCATGATGAAAGCCTATGATGACAGCACAGTGACAGCGATTAACGGCCAAGGCGCTAACGACAGACATGCAAAAACCCGGCTTTAGGCCGGGTTTTTCAACAGGCGCTCGCCTGCGGTGAAAGCCGATCATCGTAATCGCGATTACTTGATCTTGGCTTCCTTGTAGATAACGTGCTTACGGACCACCGGGTCGTATTTCTTGAATTCGAACTTATCCGGGGTGTTCCGCTTGTTCTTATCAGTGGTGTAGAAGTGGCCTGTACCGGCACTAGACACCAGCTTGATCTTATCGCGCATGGTTTAACTCTCCCAAAAGTGCTTAGCAAAAAGCTGGCTTAGATAGCGTCGCCGCGTTTGCGGATATCGGCCAGAACCGTCTCGATACCTTTCTTGTCGATGATGCGCATGCCTTTAGAGGAAACGCGCAGCTTGACGAAGCGGTTTTCAGACTCAACCCAAAAACGATGGGTGTGCAGGTTCGGCAAGAAACGACGACGTGTCTTACGCTGGGAGTGAGAAACGTTATTACCAGTTACCGGACGCTTGCCGGTAACCTGACATACTTTGGACATGAGAGCCTCCAACCGCTTGGCGAGTTGTTCAAAACTGTCGGGCAAACCGGAGCAGGGAGGGAGTCGACGCAGTTAACCGCCTAGCTGTACCCAAATCCGTTATTCAACCCAAGTTCAAAGGTGGCACTTTATACCAGAGCACCTAGCTACCAGCAAGCGAAACCGCCCAAAAAGCCCAAAAAAGCGCTTTTTTGGACAATTTACTTAGAAAAAGGGCAAAGACCGAAGGGTCGAGCACACGTCTTCTGCTGCTGATGCTGCTGAAAATTACCGCTATAGCCAGCCACGCTCGGCAAATGACACCACTTCTCCGTCCCCCACCACAAAATGATCGAGTACCCGCACGTCAAAGAGTGCAAGAGCATCTTTTAAGCGTTCAGTGATACGTCGATCAGCATCGCTGGGCTCAGCCACACCCGATGGGTGATTGTGGGCCAGGATGACAGCACCAGCGTGTAACTCAAGCGCACGCTTGGCAACTTCGCGGGGGTAAACGGATGCGCTGTCTAGGGTACCGCGAAACAGGGATTCATAGCGAATAATTCGATGCTGTGTATCCAAAAAAAGTACGGCGAACTCTTCATGCCCCAAGTGACGCAGCTGTGAGCTCAAATAGTGGCGCACCAACGCAGGCGACGTTAGGGCATTGCCACGAGCCAGTTGGCTGGCCAAATGCCGTCGAGAGAGCTCTAGGGTGGCCTGCAACTGGGCAAATTTAGCACTTCCCAGACCACGGGCGGAGCAGAACTGGGTTTGGTCCGCCTCAAGCAACTGCCTTAACCCCCCAAAGTTCGCCAGCAAATCCCGCGCCAAGTCTACCGCCGAGCGCCCCTGCACGCCTACTCGCAGAAAAATCGCTAACAGCTCGGCATCCGAAAGCGCCTGCGCGCCCATATTCAACAGCTTTTCCCGTGGCCGCTCACCTTCGGGCCAATGATTAATCCCCATCCACGCCTCCCTAATGGTTCTTTTAACGCACTGCCATGACCACCAGCCTCACTATACCTCGCATTATGGCGAATCTGCCGAGCATGCCAAAATAATCAGCCAAATGGTATGGTAAGCCCCTTGTTGATCGTCACACTGGACTGCCCACCATGGCCCCACTTTCGCACTCCCCCTTATCGTCGCTAGCGGGTAAGCGCCTGCTGCTGGGCGTTAGCGCTGGCATCGCGGCCTACAAAAGCGCCCTTATCGTGCGGCTGCTAAAACAGGCTGGCTGCGAGGTTCGTGTAGTGATGACCGAGGGAGCCCAGGCGTTTATAACGCCACTCACGCTTCAGGCACTTTCGGGCGAGCCGGTGCGTACCTCGCTACTCGACCCTGAAGCGGAAGCTGGCATGGGGCATATCGAGCTGGCCCGCTGGGCGGATGCCATCGTCATCGCCCCGGCCACCGCCGACTTGATCGCGCGGCTGGTCCATGGCATGGCGGATGACTTACTGACCACTCTATGCCTTGCTTCTGAAGCACCGCGCCTCATCGCCCCTGCGATGAATCAGGCCATGTGGCGCCACCCAACCACTCAGCGCAATGTGAAACAGCTGGCCACCGATGGCTGGCAGCTGATTGGCCCGGCGGCGGGCGATCAGGCCTGCGGCGACGTCGGCCCAGGGCGCATGAGCGAGCCTGATGAAATTCTGGAGGCCGTGAGCCGCCATTTTGCACCGCCCATTACCCCTTCGGCCAGCGCCCCCCATGTCGTGATTACCGCTGGCCCCACGCGGGAGGCACTAGACCCTGTCCGCTACCTGTCGAATCACAGCTCGGGGAAGATGGGCTATGCCCTGGCGGCCGAGGCGGCCGCGCAAGGCGCACGAGTAACGCTAATCAGCGGCCCGGTGAATTTGCCTACTCCCCAAGGAGTCGAGCGGCTCAACGTCGAAACCGCCGTACAAATGCATACAGCAGCGCTTGAGCTAGCGCCCCAGGCGGCGCTGTTTATCGGCTGCGCAGCGGTGGCCGACTACCGCGCCGCCAACGCGGCCGAGCACAAGCTGAAAAAAACCGACGACCAGGACACCCTAACGCTCACGCTGGTGAAAAATCCCGACATCATTGCCGATGTGGCGGCGCTACCGGACGGCCAGCGCCCCTTTGTCGTGGGCTTTGCCGCCGAGACCCAAGACATCGAGCGTTACGCCCAGGATAAGCTCGCCCGCAAAGGGCTCGATATGATCGTCGCCAACGATGTTTCCCAACAGGGGCTGGGATTTGGCAGCGACGACAACGCGGCGCTCCTGCTATGGCGAACATCCGACGGTAGTGACCGACTCGTTGCACCGCCACAGCCTAAAACGCAGCTGGCCGCGCTGATCGTTCGGCACGCCCTCACCCACCTCTCTTTGACCTCTTCTGGAGCCTAACCATGAGCAGTTCCCGCCCTCGCCTGCAGTGCAATGTGTTGGATGAGCGCCTGCACGACTATCTCCCCACCTATGCCACGACAGGCTCTGCGGGCATGGACTTACGCGCCCTGCTGGATGAGCCGCTCACCCTTGCCCCCGGCGAATGTCAGCTCGTCCGCACCGGCCTTGCCATCTATATTGAAGATCCGGGTTTAGCGGGAATGATTCTGCCGCGCTCTGGCCTAGGCCATAAACACGGCATCGTGCTGGGTAACCTAGTTGGGCTCATCGACTCCGACTACCAGGGCGAGCTAATGATCTCGGTATGGAATCGCGGCCAGGACAGCTTCACGATTGCGCCCTTCGAGCGGCTCGCCCAGTACGTTCTGGTCCCCGTGGTGCAAGCTGAACTCGATATCGTCGATAGCTTTAACGACTCTACTCGCGGCAGCGGCGGTTTCGGCAGCACCGGCCGCCAGTAACCCCGTTCGCCAGCCCACTCCCTTTCAGCGTTTTTCAAGGATCGATGATGACCGTACCCGCTTCGATATTTCGTGCTTACGATATTCGCGGCATCGTGGATGACACGTTAAGCGAAGCCACCACCGAGCTGATTGGCCGCGCCGTCGGCTCTGAAGCCGCCGTTCGTGGCGAGCAGACGGTGATTGTGGCGCGAGATGGCCGCACCTCTGGGCCGCGCCTGCAAGCAGCGCTCATTCGCGGCCTTCAGGCCGCCGGGCGGGACGTTATCGATATCGGCATGGTGCCCACGCCGGTGCTCTACTTCGCCACCCACACGCTGCCGGAGAGCCGTTCAGGGGTGATGCTCACCGGCAGCCACAACCCACCGGACTACAATGGCTTTAAAATCGTCCTGGCGGGCGACACCTTATCGGGCGACGCGATTACTGCGCTCTTTGGGCGTATCCAGGCGGGCAATTTCACCCAGGGCCAGGGCAGCGTGAGCAGCCAAGATCTGCGCGCCAGCTACCTGGAACGCATCTTGAGTGATGTGAAGGTAACACGCCCGCTCAGCGCCGTGGTGGATTGCGGCAACGGTGTGGCCGGAGAGCTTGGCCCGCAGCTTATTCAGCGGCTTGGGGTCACCACCACACCACTGTTTGACGAGATCGATGGCCGCTTCCCCAACCATCACCCCGACCCCGGCAAGCCGGAAAACCTGCAGGATCTGATCCATCACGTCCAGCAGAGCGGTGCCGACATCGGCCTTGCCTTCGACGGCGACGGTGACCGCCTGGGCGTCGTCACGCCCCGTGGGCGTATGATTTACCCTGACCACCTGTTGATGCACTTTGCCACCGATATGCTGTCGCGCAACCCTGGTGCCAAGGTGGTCTTCGATATCAAGTGCACCGGCAACTTGGCCAAGGTGGTTAGCGAGGCTGGGGGTGAACCCGAGATGTGGCGCACCGGCCACTCACTGATCAAAGCGCGTATGAAAGAGACCGACGCGCTGCTGGGCGGCGAAATGAGCGGACATATCTTCTTTAAAGAGCGCTGGTACGGCTTTGATGACGGCCTCTACTCAGCCGCACGGCTGCTGGAGATTCTTGCCCAATTCCCCGGCGACGCGGACACTTTCTTTGACCAATTCCCCCAAGATGTCAGTACGCCAGAAATTAACGTCAGCGTTGCCGATGAAGAAAAATTTGCCATTATCGAGACACTTGCCAGAGAGGGCGACTTCGGCGAAGGTATCAAAACCACGCTGGATGGCATTCGCGTTGATTACACCGACGGCTGGGGATTATGTCGCGCCTCTAATACGACGCCCGCCCTGGTACTGCGTTTCGAGGGAAAAGATAGCGCAGCGCTCGCTCGAATCCGCGAGCGCTTTGAAAAAGCGCTACATGGCATCGCGCCTACACTGACCATACCGGCCACCACAACGACATGATCGCGCCCTTAGAACGCGCGACGTGTTAAAAAATGCTGTCATCCAGGCGCGTAAGCGCCTAGCAACGCAACAGACATTAAAAAGAGCAAAGGGACAACGTCATGAGTTCAGCTAGCCGCGACCCCCAGGTCGTTGTGGAGGTGCTGTCAGAAGCGCTTCCCTATATTCAGCAATTTTCCGGTAAAACTGTCGTCGTGAAATATGGCGGCAATGCCATGACCGAAGACACGCTGATCGACTCATTTGCTCGCAACATCGTGCTGATGAAGGAAGTTGGCATTAATCCGGTGGTGGTTCACGGCGGCGGCCCGCAAATTGGCAGCCTGCTGGAGAAGCTCAATATCGAATCCCGCTTCGTGAATGGCATGCGAGTCACTGACTCGCAAACCATGGATGTCGTGGAGATGGTACTGGGCGGCTTGGTGAACAAGAGCATCGTCAACCTGATCAATCAAAGCGGCGGCAAGGCGATTGGCCTGACTGGCAAAGATGGCGCCCAGATTCGCGCCCGGCAGCTGAAGGTGGAGCACCAGAGCCCGGAGATGACCGCGCCGGAAATCATCGATATCGGCCATGTCGGCGAAGTGGAATCGATCTCCACTGACCTGATCGAGATGCTGGCCGCCCGGGACTTTATTCCGGTCATCGCTCCCATCGGCGTGGATGACAAAGGTAACAGCTACAACATCAATGCCGATCTGGTAGCAGGCAAGCTGGCCGAAGCGCTGAACGCCGAGAAGCTGATGCTGCTGACCAACGTGGCGGGCTTGATGAACAGCGAAGGTAAGGTATTGACCGGGCTCACGACCGTTCAGGTAGACGGCTTGATTGCCGACGGCACCATCTATGGCGGGATGCTCCCCAAGATCCGCTGTGCACTGGACGCGGTGAAAGGTGGTGTGAACAGCGCCCACATCATCGATGGTCGCGTGCCCCATGCCGTACTGCTGGAAATCTTTACCAACGCCGGGGTAGGCACCCTGATCACTGACGCAGGCTAATCGCGACGGAGGGCAAGAGTCATGAGTGACGATCGCAAACCTCGCCGCCGCGAGCAAATTCTGCAGGCGTTAGCCATCATGCTGGAAGAGGACAGCGGCAAGCGGATCACCACGGCCGCACTGGCGCGCCAAGTGGGCGTTTCCGAAGCGGCGCTGTATCGCCACTTCCCCAGCAAGGCGCGCATGTTTGAGGGACTGATCGACTTCATCGAAGAGAGCATTTTCGCACGCATTACCCGCATTCTGGATGACATCCCCGACGCCACGACCCGCTGCGGGACAATTCTCTCGCTCCTGCTCGGATTTGCCGAGAAGAACCCCGGGCTTGCCAGGGTGCTAGGGGGCGATGTGCTCACCGGTGAAACCGCACGGCTGCGCCAGCGGGTACACCAGCTCTTCGAGCGCCTGGAAACCCAACTCAAGCAGGTGCTGCGGGAAGCCGAGCTGCGCGAAGGGTGGCGCACCAGCATCACCGCCTCAGCAGCGGCCAACCTGCTCATCGCCCAGGCCGAAGGGCGTATTTCGCAATACGTCCGCAGCGACTTCAAGCGGCTGCCTACCGAGTATTGGGAGGATCAGTGGACGCTACTCTCGGGCCAGCTATTTAGAAACGCTTCCCAACCCGCATAATGAGGCGCGTGCTCTCAGCACATGCACAAAGCAAATGAAAACGCCCCGCCGTAACGATACCGGCGGGGCGTTTTCCTGCGTGAGGCGTGAGTGTTACGCAGCGATGGCCGCGTCGCCCATTTTTTGGCGCAGCTTCTTCATGGCGTTCTTCTCAAGCTGGCGGATACGCTCGGCACTAACGCCGTATACATCGGCCAAGTCGTGCAGCGTGGCTTTATCATCGGTGAGCCAACGACGCTGCAGAATGTCCCGGGAGCGCTCATCCAGCTCTTTCAGCGCCAGCTGCAAGCGGCGAGTGGAGTCCTCTTCAAAGTCGCTATCCTCTAGCTGGGCCGCCGGATCGGCGGAGGCATCGTCAAGGAAGTAGGCAGGCGCTTGGTAAGCACTCTCCTCATCGTCGCTGGGCGAGGCATCATAACCTGCATCAAACGCCGAGAGGCGACCTTCCATATCGCGCACGACTTCGGGCTTCACATCAAGGTCTTTAGCGATGGCATCGACTTCATCGTTGTTCAGCCATGCCAAACGCTTTTTCGCGCTACGCAGGTTGAAGAACAGCTTGCGCTGAGCTTTGGTGGTAGCGATTTTAACGATGCGCCAGTTACGCAGCACAAACTCGTGAATCTCTGCCTTGATCCAATGCACGGCAAACGATACCAAGCGTACCCCTTGATTGGGATCGAAGCGCTTGACGGCTTTCATCAAACCGACGTTGCCTTCCTGAATCAAGTCCGCTTGCGGCAGACCGTAACCGGAGTAGCTGCGAGCAATATGCACCACGAAACGAAGGTGCGATAGCACCAGTCGACGTGCCGCCTCAAGATCGCCCTCATCGTAAAGGCGGAACGCCAGCTCGCGCTCCTCTTCGACGCTCAGCACCGCGATGCCATTCACCGCTTGAATGTAGCCACCCAGGTCATTGCCTGGTGAAAACTGTCCCACCGGTAGAAGACTAGTGCTCATATGCAGATGGCCTCCCTTAAAACCTATCGTGGTTGACGTGCTGGCGTCGCGTGAATGTGCGCAGCCAAACGTCTTGCGTTAACCTTAAGACCTTAGGCGAACCCAGAGGTTCAAACGATCGACGCACAGTTGGCATCGATCACGCCACGGGGGTAGAAATTCCCGTGACTGCCCGCATGGACAATATCGCGAAGTCTATGTACTGCCTATAACGTGAAGATGACAACGCGACAGACGCATGCTCAGCGCGGGCGTATGCTGGAAAGATGGCGCGTGACGGCAAGCCAAGCGCCCAGCCAGCCAAGTAGTATACTGCAGGATAGCAGAATTGTAGAGCCTGTCACATCTAGCTGCGGCAAGGTGAAGCTGGCACCGTAGCTGGCCGCCAGCGCCGCTACCGGCAGTGAGAGCCAGTGATTACCCAAGGCCAATAGACCCAGCGCCAAAAGCCCGCCGCCAGCGCCATACCAGGCTCCACTGTACAAGAACGGGCGACGTACGAAGGCGTGCGTTGCGCCGATCAGCATGACCACTTCGATTTCACGGCGTCGACTCTCCACCGCCAAGCGAATGGTATTACCGACGACCAGCAGTACACCGAAACCAAACAGCACCCCCAGCGCCAGCGCCACGCGGCGTCCCAACGCCGCCAGATGGCGCAGCCGCTCGACCCAGGCCAAATCGACGCGTACTTCATCGATGCCAGTTACCCCCTCGAGCCGCTCGGCCAGTTCAGCCATCGCAGCGGGCTCTACATCTTGAGGGGAAATGACGATACTCGTGGGGAGCGGATTATCGTCAAGCCCTGCCAGGGTATCGTCGATGCCCAACGACTGCTGGAAATCCGCCATGCCCTGCTCTGGGCTGATCATACGCGTCTGCGCCACGCCGCCGTCAGCACTCACCGCCTCTTCGATCCGAGCCGCCTGCGCTGCATCAATCCCCATATCGAGATAAACGGTGAGCGACGCGCTTTCATCCAGCTCGGCATCCAGCAGCTTGGCGCTGTCCAACGTCAGCCATAGAGCAGCGGGAAGTACCAAGGCAATGGCAATGGCCAGCATGGTCAGCAGGTTTCCCAACGGGTAGCGCACCAGTCGAAAAAGGCTATCCAGCGCCATGGCCCGGTGGTGACGCCCCCAGGCACGCAGGCGACTGCTAAAACGTGTTTGCTGAGCGCGCGCCCCACTGCGAGGGGCTGTTTCCGAGGCAGGTGCGGCGGGCTTGGGTGTTTGGCGCTTACCCCGAGGGGCGGCGCCGCTTTGGCGAGCATTGGCTGAGCGCTTCATGCAGCCCCCTCATCGGCGACTAAACGACCGTCCTGCAGACGCAGAATCCGATGACGCAAGCGCGCAATCAGCGCCAAATCGTGGCTAGCGATCATGACCGTAGTGCCGATGCGGTTGAAGTCCTCGAACAGCCCCATGATATCGGCAGAGAGCTGTGGGTCTAGGTTACCGGTGGGCTCATCGGCAAGCAGCAGCGCGGGCTTATTAACCACGGCGCGGGCGATGCCCACCCGCTGCTGCTCACCGCCGGAAAGCTCGATGGGCAGGGCTTTTTCGCGGTGCAACAGGCCGACTTTATCCAGTGCTGCCCGCACCCGCCTCGCCGCCTCTCGGGGCTCTACACCCTGAATTTCTAGCGGCAGCGAAACGTTATGGAACACGCTGCGATCAAATAGCAGCTGGTGGTCCTGAAATACTACGCCAATCTGGCGACGATAAAACGGCACCTGGCTGGCGTGGAGCTGAGCAATGTCATGCCCGGCTACCACTACTCGCCCACGGCTGGGCTTTTCTAGGCGCATAATCAGCCGCAGTAGCGAGCTTTTTCCCGCCCCAGAGTGGCCAGTCAGAAACACCATTTCGCCTCTCGCCACGCGAAAGTTCAGGTGCGCCAGCGCGTCAAAGCGCCCTCCATAGCGCTTCCCCACATGCTCAAAAGCAATCATGCGCGACCATCATCCCCTTGGCGGTCAAACAGCGCGTTGACGAAGTCGTTAGCGTTGAAGGGGCGCAAGTCGTCCAGGCCCTCACCCACCCCGATAAAGCGAATCGGCGTTTCTAGCTGTTTCGCCAGGGCAAAGATAATCCCGCCTTTGGCGGTGCCATCCAGCTTGGTTAAAGTAATGCCGCTAATCGGCACCGCCTCATTAAAAGTGGTGGCCTGGGAAATTGCGTTCTGCCCCGTGCCTGCATCCAGCACGAGCATGACCTCATGGGGCGCCGTGTCATCGAGCTTCTGCATCACACGGTGCACCTTTTTCAGCTCTTCCATCAGGTGGCTCTTGTTGTGCAGCCGCCCGGCGGTATCGGCGATCAGCACATCTACGCCGCGAGACTTGGCGGCCGCCACTGCGTCGTAAATCACCGAGGCGCTGTCAGCCCCGGTGTGCTGAGCAATCACCGGTACACTGTTGCGTTCGCCCCACACTTTAAGCTGTTCCACCGCCGCCGCACGGAAGGTATCCCCGGCTGCCAGCATGACGCTCTTGCCTTCGCGCTGGAAACGCTGGGTGAGCTTGCCGATGGTGGTGGTTTTACCCACGCCGTTGACCCCCACCACCAGAATAACGAAGGGGCCGTCGCTCTCTTTCTCGAAGCTGAGCGGCGCAGACACGGGTGCCAGCAGCGCGGCCAGCTCCTCCTGTAGGCCGCGATAGAGCGCTTCGGGATTATTCAGCTCTTTGCGGGAAACCCGTGCCTCAAGGCGCTCGATGATTTCGCTCGTCGCTTCGATGCCCACATCGGCCATGAGCAGCTGAGTTTCCAGATCCTCCAGCAGCTCGTCATCGATATGCTTTTTGCCAAGGAACAGGTCGGCCAAGCCGTCAGTAAGATTAGCGCGGGTTTTCCCCAGGCCAGATTTGATGCGCGCAAACCAGCCTTTCTTCTCGCCTTTTTCGGATACCGGCTTCTCTTGAAGCGCAGGCTTCGCGGCTGGCTCTGGCTCTGGCTCTGGCTCTGGCTCTGGCTCTGGCTCTGGCTCTGGCTCTGGCTCTGGCTCTGGCTCTGGCACAGTGTCCATGATTGGCGCGGGGGTGACTTCCTCGTCAACGCCCGTTGGCTGAACGTCCTCTTTGCTCACCGGCTCAGGCGACTGCTCCTGAGCGAGCACCTCAGTGGGTTCGTTTTCGCGCTCCGGCGCGGGCTTGGGCGGCTCTTCTGCCAGCGATTCGGAAGGTGCTGATACATCAGCAGCAGGCTCCTTATCAGGCGCGCCTTCGGGCTCGTCTAGCAGCGCTGGCTGCTCTTGGGCGTCTTGAGGCTCCTGCTGGGAGTCGTGCTTTTTCTTACGTTTGAAAAAACCGAACATAGGTGTCATCCGACTAAATAGGTGAACATTGCGATTATCCTACCACCGCAGACCAAGACTTTGGATAAGTAGCCCGCTACAATCCGCGTTATGAAACGACAACGCTCCTCTCGCTCATCATCTCGCATGTCGACTCCCCGCCGCGGAACTGCCAAACCGCCGGGGAAACTGCGCATTATCGGCGGCGATTTTCGCCGCCGCATGCTGCCTGTGCTCGACCATCCGGGCCTGCGCCCTACGCCGGATCGCGTACGTGAAACGCTGTTTAACTGGCTGGGCCAAGCGCTGCATGGCAAGCAGGTGCTGGACCTATTTGCCGGTACCGGCGCGCTTGGCATCGAGTCGCTCTCTCGGGGGGCTGCGCAGGTCACCTTTGTCGAGCGCGATACACACGTTGCCGCGCTGATTCGCGACAATCTTGCCACCCTCGGTGCAACGCAGGGGCAGGTAGTGACTGCTGATGCCCAGGCGTTTCTTGAAAAGCCTAGCCAACCTGCTGATCTGGTGTTTCTCGACCCGCCGTTCTACCAAGGGTTAGCCGCGTCTTGCTGTGCCGCGCTGGAAGCGGGCGGATGGCTGGCAAGCGATGCGATGATCTACCTGGAAACCGAACAGAGCCTAACGCCAGCGGTACCGGCTAACTGGCATTTACACCGTGAAACTCAGGCAGGTGAGAGTATTGCCAGGCTCTATCAACGCGTGCCCTCGTAAAGCGCTTGCCGCCAACTGACAGCAGCGTTACGCTCGCTCGATTGAGTCACACATTGATGGCCCATTTTATTTCATGACGATAGGCAACCGCCTGTCGTCCGTTACTGGAGGTAGGCATGAGCCTTGAGCTTTTTAATCAGTTAGAACAGAAAATCACCGACACTGTTGAGGCGTTGGAGATGATGAAGCTGGAAAACGAAGAGCTGCGTAACGAAAATGCGCAGTTAAAACAAGAGCGCGAAGAGTGGGAGCGCCGTTTGCAGGGTGTGCTCAGCAAGTTCGACGGTATGGATGACAGCAGCGCGTCTTAAGCCAACGGCCGCGACATTAATAGTGCATCCTCACGCCCGGTCGTGCCCTTTACGGCCGGGTAGTAGCCCTTTCGACAACCATCTTCGCCAAACCCCGCCTGCTGATACAGCGCAATCGCCCGCTGATTTCCAGCACGCACTTCCAACAGCAGCCGCTCAGCTTGCCACTGCTTCGCCACCGCGACCACTTTGTTAAGCAGCCGCTGGCCTATGCCTTGCCCTTGGCAATCGGGTAGTACACCAATCGCCTGTAGCTCAGCGTCAAACGGCAACTTCGCCACCAACGCATAACCCATTAGCACGTCGTCCTGCCAATAGCCCACTACCCAGGCCTGCTCATCAGCCAGCGCTTCATCTAACTGCTGGGGGCTTGCCCCGCTGTGCGCGGCGGCTTCTAAGGTATGTAGCGGCACTCGATGCGCAGCGTTTAACCGGCAGATCACTCGGCACTCCACTGCTGCCCTAAGGCCACCAAACGCGGCCATAGCGCGCGTTTAGCACTGGCCTGCTGAGTGAGCACGGCCAGCGACGGGCCTTGCCACACAGGAAGTGCGAGCGTTTGGCTCTGCCCGTCGGTAAGCGCCATGACTCGAGCAAGGTCAGTAGCCGTCTCCTCTGCGCCCCACCAGAGCACTTGCTCTAACTGCCAGCCTTGTCGGCTCGCGGCCCCAGCAACAAACGCTGCCACACCCTCCTGAGCTTCCTCAAGCGGCTCTTCCGGCGCAAAGGCTGTGGCCATGGGCGGCCATTTGAAGTGGGTCACTGTTGGCAGTTCGCCGCGTAACACACCAGCCGCCCGCAGCATATTGGCAAGCAACTGCTGTTCAACCGGAGACATTTCCCCTTCACATACGCTAAGCCAGCGTCCTCCCACACAAGCACAGGAGAGACTAAAGCTCAGCGGCTTGGCGGGTTGCGCAGGCGGCACTCTGGGTTCTGGTACCGGGCTCGCCTCCGGGGTGGGTGCCGCGGCAGGCGAATGACCTAAGAGCGCCTTGACCGCCGAGGGCGATGCCACTGGGGAAGTGTTGCCTTGCTCGGCAGCGGCAGGCTGGCTACGTGTTCGCGGTGCTGGTGCATCATCCAGCAGCGCATGCAACCGCTCCCGTGGTGGTGTTTTGGTCGGTGTTTCTTCCCACTCGCAGGCTTCCGTCGGGCGGGCGTTGGGCAGCTGGTAGCGGCATGCCCAAGCGGTAATACCCATAGCATCCAGGTAGTGCCGACGAACAACCTCCGGGGTCACTGGCCGCCGCCACGGCAGTTGGGGGAGTTCGGGCGCTCGCTGCCCCGTGCCTGCCACTCTTTGGGTGTGTAGAGGTGCAGCGCCAGGGCGTGCACCGGGCCAGAGAGCTCATCCGCCAACAGGGCATAAATTTGTTGGTGGCGCTTGACCGGCATCATGCCATCGAAGCTATCGCTTACCAGCGTCACTTTAAAGTGAGTTTCAGAGTTGGCCGGCACGTTATGCATATGGCTTTCGTTTTCGACCTGCAGCACGTCAGGGGTTAAGGCCGCCAACTTCTGCTCAATTTGTGTCTGTATCGCCATGGGACTCTCCTTCAGTCAGCAACTGGCTTATTGTACGCCCTTACTTTCCAACAGACGATGCCCGCCGCTCATCCAGCGCCCGCTGGGCGAGCGATACCCGCGACAGGCTCGCCAGCAGTGCCAGCACGGTAGTGCCCGCACCTAGCCAGAGCGTGACCTGAATTGGCGAGCCCAGTGCCAGCGCCGCTCCTACCAGTGCGACACCAAACGACTGCCCCACCGTGCGTGTGGTGCTCATCACCCCTGAAACGTTGGCACTGCGCTCCGGCGGTAGGCTGCCCATCATTTCGCGGTTATTCGGCGGCTGGAAAAGTCCAAACCCAATACCACACAGCGCCGTGCGCCACAGGCTGCCCGCCACGCCGGTGCTCTCATCCACCAGCGCCAGCGCGACTAGGCCAATAATCAGTAGCATCAGCCCGGTACTAGATAGCAGGCTGGGATTAACTCGATCCGCCAACCGCCCCGCCAACGGCCCCACTAGCATGATCGCCAGGGGCCACGGCGTGAATAGCCAAGCGGTTTCTAGTGGCGAAAAGCCCATCTGCTCCTGGTAGAAAAACGATAGCGCCACAAAAGTGAGTCCCTGGCCGATAAAAGCCAGGCCAGATGCCGAGACCGCCAGCGTAAAGCGCTTCTCGGCAAACACACTCAGCGGCAGCAGCGGGTAAGGCGCGCGGCGCTGGCGATGAATAAACAGCGCGCAGGCCCCTACCGCTAACAGTGCCCAGCCGCCGCTTTGCCAGAGTGGTGCAGCGTGACCAACGGCGTCCATAGCGACAAAGAAGCTCGCCAGCATCAACATCGAGTAGAGTGCCCCCAGCGTATCAAAACTACCCTGGCGAGGCGTATCCCGCGGCAACGCCCGGCTGGCTAGCCAGAGCGAGCACACCCCGAGGGGCACGTTGAGCGCAAACAACCACGGCCAATCCACAAACGAGAGAATAACCCCGCTGAGCGTGGGGCCTGCGGCATAACCACCCGCTACCACTAGAGCACTTAGACCGAGCGCGCTGCCTAACAAGCGGGATGGAAAAATAGCCCGATAGAGGGACGGCCCAATAGAAAGGGTCGCAGCTGCCCCAAGGCCTTGGAAGGCGCGAAACACTAGCAATGTTTCTAAATTACGCGACAGTGCCGCCCCTAGTGCTGCTACCACAAACGTCCCAAGGCCAAACAAGTAGAGCCGCCTGCGAGTAATGAGCTCGCTGATGCCCGCAAATACCAGTAAGAACGCAGCACACACGACCTGGAACAGGTTAGTAATCCATACTGCCCTGGAGGCCGGCACATTCAGATCGGCAGCAATGGTGGGCAGGGCCAGGTTGATCATGGTGGTATCGACCACCGCCATCAACGTACCGGTGACCAGCGCCAGCACGGCGAGCAGGCGCTCAGGCCCCGGCAGCCCATCATCGCCAGGGCGAGTTTCAAGCAGTCGCATGGTAATGAATTCCTAAACAGACCCCTTACAAACGGCGAAACCGGCCGAAGCCGGTTTCACTGTGCGCTTACGCTAAAATAGTAGCACGCTAATCTTGTTCGTTGTCGAGCAGCAGCGCGTCGTCAACATCCGAGATTTCCAGGGCGGTTTCGTCGTCCAGGTCAATGGCTAAGTAGCTGTGCTCAACGCGCAGGAAGTCCTGAAACAGCGACCAATCTAATTTTTCTGGCCACTGGCGCTCATCCTCTTCCCAGGCGCGTAGCTCGGTCTCCAGGATTTCTACGTGACGCTCGCGGACAAACGTCTCTAACGCCTCAGGGGTATCCATCTCGGGGATCAGGTATACCGTACTTTCACGTTCGACGTCGTCCAGGGTCAGGTCGTCGTCTCCCATGGTGGGTTCGAGCGCATTGATCCAGTCCACGAAGGTCTGGGTCGGCCTGACGCTCAGGGCAGAGCGATTTAGCAGTTTCATGGGATTCTCCTCGCCGTCGAAACGTTGACCATTATGGGCGCTAAATCGCGCCCTTACCAACTTTTCGTCCGCTACCGCCTGATTGAGCGTTAATCCACCTCGGGGCGCATGGCCGGGAATAGCAGCACATCCCGAATGGAGGGGCTGTCGGTGAACAGCATCACCAAGCGGTCAATGCCAATGCCCTCGCCCGCCGTGGGCGGCAGGCCGTACTCCAGCGCGCGCACGTAGTCGGCGTCATAGTACATGGCTTCCAGATCACCGGCGTCTTTCTCGGCGGCCTGTTCACGGAAACGCTCTGCCTGGTCTTCGGCGTCGTTCAGCTCCGAGAAGCCATTGGCGATCTCGCGTCCACCGACGAAGAACTCAAAGCGGTCGGTCACGAAGGGGTTGGCATCGTTACGACGCGCCAGCGGGCTAACTTCTGCCGGGTATTCAGTGATGAACGTGGGCTGGTCCAGTTTGTGTTCCGCCACTTCTTCAAAGATCTCGGTTTGAACTTTACCCAGGCCCCAGCTCTCTTTGACCTTGATGCCCAGTTTTTCCGCCGCAGCGCGGGCAGCATCTAGGGTATCTAGGTCGGCATCGGTGATGCCGTCGCCGTGATCCAGAATCGCTTGGCGCAGGGTGAGACGCTTGAAGGGCTGACCAAAATCGTAGCTGGCCCCCTGGTAAGTAATCGTGGTGGTGCCCAGCACTTCCTGAGCCGCCGTGCGCAGCATGGCTTCGGTCATGTCCAGCAGGTCGCGGTAATCCGCGTAGGCCCAGTAGAACTCCATCATGGTGAACTCAGGGTTGTGCCGAGTGGACAGCCCTTCGTTACGGAAATTGCGGTTGATCTCGAACACTTTCTCGAAACCACCCACCACCAGACGCTTCAGGTAAAGCTCCGGCGCAATACGCAGGTACATATCGATATCCAGCGCATTGTGGTGAGTAATAAACGGACGCGCCGCCGCGCCGCCGGGGATCGGCTGCAGCATCGGCGTTTCCACTTCCATGAAGCCACGGGCTTCGAAGAAACGGCGCATGGAGCTGATCACCGCCGCGCGGGTCTCGAACACCTTACGCGACTGCGGGTTCATGATCAGATCGACGTAGCGCTGGCGGTAGCGCGCTTCTTGATCGGTCAGGCCGTGGAACTTATCCGGCAGCGGGCGCAAGCTCTTGGTCAGCAGCTGCGCCTCGACCATCATCACGTACAAGTCGCCTTTACCCGACTTATGCACCGGGCCACGGGCGGCGACGATATCGCCGATATCCCAGCCTTTGATGTCTTCCAGCACGTCTTCCGGCAGCCCCTTTTTATCCACGTAGAGCTGGATCTGGCCCGCCACGTCCTGAATCACGATGAAAGGACCGCGTTTGCGCATCACGCGACCGGCCACCGACGCCTGATGATCCAGCGCTTCCAGCTCGGCTTTGTCTTTCTCGCCCAGCAGGTTGTGCAGCTCAACGGTGAGGCTGTCGCGGCGGAAATCGTTCGGGAAAGCGCTCTTGCCCTGCTCGGCCGCTCGCTCACGGCGGGCCGCCAGCTTGGCACGGCGCTCGGCGATCAGGTGATTTTCGTTATCGAGAGAAGACGCGTCTTGGTTAGCCATCGGGCACCCTATTTCTGTTCAAACGCTAAAAAGATTACAAACCCTGCTTCAGGCTGGCGACGATAAACTGATCTAAATCCCCGTCGAGCACCTTGTCGCAGTTGCTGGACTGAACGCCGGTACGCAGGTCTTTAATGCGCTGATCATCCAGTACGTAAGAGCGAATTTGGCTGCCCCAACCGATATCGGCTTTGGAGTCTTCCGCTTCCTGCTTGGCCGCATTGCGCTTTTGCATCTCAAACTCCCACAGCTTCGCCTTCAACTGCTTCATGGCGAAATCGCGGTTGGCGTGCTGGCTGCGCTGATTCTGGCATGCCACCACAATTCCGGTGGGTTCGTGGGTAATCCGTACCGCGGAGTCGGTGGTGTTGACGTGCTGACCACCCGCACCGCTGGAACGATAGGTATCGACACGCAGATCCGATGGATTGATCTCGACCTCGAAGCTGTCGTCGATTTCTGGCGACACAAAGACGGAGGCAAACGAGGTGTGGCGACGGCCGCCAGAGTCAAACGGGCTCTTGCGCACCAGACGATGGACGCCGGTTTCGGTACGCAGCCAGCCAAAGGCATGGTCACCCTGAATATGCAGCGACGCCGACTTGATGCCCGCGACTTCCCCGGCAGAGATTTCGATGATCTCGGTCTTGAAGCCGTGGCTTTCGGCCCAACGCAGGTACATGCGCAGCAGAATGTTGGCCCAATCCTGAGCTTCGGTGCCCCCGGAGCCCGATTGAATATCCAGGTAGGCGTTGTTCTCGTCCATTTCTCCCGAGAACATGCGGCGAAACTCGAGCTTCTCCAGAGCGTCCTGTAAGCCGTCGAGCTCTTTGCGTACTTCCTCGACGGTGCCCTCGTCCTCTTCCATCTCGGCGAGTTCCAACAGGTCGCGGCTATCCGCTAGCCCCTGATCCAGCTCATCGATGGTCGCCACAATGGCTTCCAGGGAGGCACGCTCTTTGCCCAGCTTTTGAGCGTAGTCTGGATCGTTCCAGACGTTGGGGTCTTCGAGTTCGCGGGATACTTCTTCTAGCCGATCTTTACGCTCGGCATAGTCAAAGATACCCCCTAAGAACGTCTGTCCGCTCAGACAGGTCCTTGATCTGGTTATGAATCGGGTTGGTTTCCAGCATGGATCGCCCTAGCCTTGGTCAGTAAATAGCGGGGTCTCATGCGCGCTAAAACGCGGCTTAAAAGAGACAGGCGCCGCTGAGGTGACTCACCGCTTGGCGTTTAACACCTTCGCGAGCCAGCCCAGCGGCGGAATTCTGGCACGCATTGTAGCGAAACCCAGCGCATACCGCACCCACCCAGCCCTTCGTTGCTCACGTAAAAAACCCGGCCGAAGCCGGGTCAGTAGGTCGAAAACCGATCAGTAAGCGCGAGCAGCCGATCAGAACCGATAGGTCAGCTGAGCACCAAAGCCATGAGCTTGGTTTTTGTAGTCGGCAGAGTAAGTGGCACCGCCGACGGGCACACCACCGGTTTGAGCACTGGCAAGCAAGTCTTGACGATCTTGCTCAACAAAGGTGCTGCGCTCGGTGAGATAGGAGTAGGCGAAGTCCAGCGTCAGATCGGGGGTCGGGCTCCAGCCAGCACCGACAGAGAAGATACGACGCTCATCAGAGGGAATACGTACGCTGCGGTCTTGGTCGTTGGTAGGCGTGAAATCTAACGTTACGCCAGCGCGCAGCGCTAACGTCGGCGTTAACTGATACTCACCACCAGAGGCAAAGGCCCAGGCATTTGAGTAGTTTTGCTGCTCGTTGGTAATTTCGTTACCTTGGCTACCAATGATTGAGATCTCTTCAAACTGGCTCCAACGCACCCATGATGCGCCGAACATCAGCTTCAGGCGGTCGGTCATTTGTTGAGTTAGCGAGAAGTTAACCGTTTCAGGCGTGGTCAAATCCAAGCTAGCGGTATCGGCACGCACTACATTGCCGAGCGGATCTGTGGCCTGGAAGGTGCCTTCCAATTCGTAATCAACCGCTGAACGATAGGTTAGACCAAGGGTCGTTTCTGGCACCGGCTGATAAATGACGCCTAGGTTATACCCCCAACCGTCGTCGTCACCTTCGACCCGTGAGTCCACATCACCCGCCGCGTTAAATGCTGCGCTGGACGGCAGTTGACGACGCAGCTCACCTTCCACTTGATTGTAAGTAATACCAATACCCGCCGACCACTGCTCATTAAAGCGGTAAGACACTGTTGGCTGCGCACTCACCACACGTAACTCGGTGTAATCACCAAAATAACGGCCCTGGAACGTATCCTCGTACTCGGTTTTAGAACCGAACGGTGCGTAAACGCCAAACCCAAACGCCAGTTGTTCATTGACTGGGTGAGCATAGAACGCAAAGGGCACCAGCGTACCCGGCACCATATCGCCATCGTTCGTTCCAGGAATCGCACCGATAGGCACCTGAGTACCGACGGGGGCACCGCCTTGAGCAACACCGGCATCTAATGTGCGGTTCGCCGAGACATTACTAATATCCGTATCGACGCTTAGGAAAGTACCACCCGCTGTAATCTGGGCGCGGTCGAGGAACGACATACCCGCCGGGTTACCGAACACGATGGTGGCGTCGTTGACGTTTGAGCTACGTCCCGCATGGCCGTACCCCTGCCCACTGACGCTCTGCTCGTTGATTTGATATCCGCCTGCGTTGGCTTGGCTAGCAAAAGCAACTGCTGCTACCGCGGCCACTAGGGTTAGTTTTTTGAAGTTATTATGCATTGTGGGCCTCTCTCCCGATGATCCGGCGGACTGTGCCATCCACCCGCGTTGTTCCTACACCTCAGTTTTCGCCCAATGTAGGGTTTGGTTCAAGGGCAAACGAGCGTTTTATTTTGTTTTTTACTTATACATTAGTCGCACGACCGTTTTAAATCAGTGTTTTAGTCATTTTGACTGATGCTGACGCGCACGCTTGACCTATGGGTTACCCATAGGTTTTACACTATTTTAAATAACATTAGATGGCGGCCTGGGAGAAAAACAGTGCTGAACGACTTAAAAGTGAGCGAACTTGCCAAACGTGGCAACGTGACTGCTGAGACCGTTCGCCACTACACGCGCGAAGGACTGCTCTCGCCCACACGCCACCCTGATAATGGCTATCAACTTTTTTCAGCCACCGACCTTGAGCGGCTGCACTTTATTCAGCGGGCGCGAAAGCTGGGCTTTAGCGTGGCGGAAATCCGCGACATTCTGGCCCATGCCGACCAAGGCGACTCCCCCTGCCCGCTAGTGCGCGATCTGCTTGCCCACCGGCTGCCGCAAATACGCGCGCGGATTGCCGAGCTAGAGGCACTTGCCGAGCGTATGGAGCAGGCACTGGAGAGCTGGCGCGACATGCCCGACGGCACCCCCGACGGCCATAGCCTGTGCCGCTTAATCGAAAGTTTTCCTGAGGAGGCCCCATGCAGCACGACACCGAGCAAACCGTGATGCTGATACGCACCGTGCCGGGTATGAACTGCCAGGGCTGCGTTAAGCGCATGCGTGAGGCGATTCAAGCCCAGGACCCGGCCGCCCAAGTGGAAGGGTTTCCTGCAGAAAAGCGTCTGGAAGTGACCAGCTCCCTTGACGATCAAGCGCTGGATAGTGCGCTCAACGAAGCGGGCTACCCACCCAGCGACGACGCGAGTGACGCACCACACCCCGACGCACCTGAACCCGCTGAATCGCAGAGCGCTCCCGTGGATGCGCCCCAACTGCGCCTGCTGATTAGCGGTATGACCTGTGCGGGCTGCGTGAAAAGCGTTGAGAAGGCGCTGGCCAACACGCCTGGAGTGAACAGCGCCTCGGTGAATTTCGGCACGCACACTGCCCAAGTTACAGGCAGTGCAACGCCTGATGCGCTAATGGCCTCCGTTGCTGAGGCAGGCTATCGCGCCGAACCGATTGTGGATATACGTGAAGCCGAGCGCACTCGCGAGGCGCAAGAGGCCGTTACCTACCGCCAGCGCCTCAAGGGCAGCGTGCTGTCGCTCTCCCTCGCCATTCCACTGATGCTGAGCATGTTCGTCTATCACCCACACCCCATGGGCGCCGGCCGCTTGTATTGGCTGGTGATTGGCCTGCTGACGCTGGCTATTTTGGCCTTTCCTGGGCGGCACTTTTTCACCAACGCCTGGAAACAACTCAAGCACCACCAAGCCAACATGGACACCCTGGTGGCCATGGGTACCGGCACCGCCTGGCTCTACTCCATGATGGTGGTGCTCTTTGCCCCCTGGTTGCCTGAGGTGGCTCACGGCATCTATTTTGAAGCCTCTGCCATGGTGATCGGCCTGATTTTGTTGGGCAATGCACTGGAGCTCAAAGCCCGCGGTCGCACCAGCAGCGCCCTTAAACGGCTGCTCGACCTGCAGGAGAAAACCGCCCGGGTGATACGCGACGGCGTTGAACAAGAAATCGCGGTGGACGATGTAGCGCTGGATGACCATATTCGCGTGCGCCCCGGTGAGCGGCTGCCGGTGGATGGCGTAGTGCTCGACGGCCAGAGCTATATCGATGAATCCATGCTTACCGGCGAACCGGTGCCCGTGCATAAAACAGCGGACGATGACGTAAGCGCGGGCACGGTGAACGGTAACGGTAGCTTGGTGTACCGCGCCACGCGCATCGGCCGCGATACCCGTTTGGGGCGCATTACCGAGCAGGTGGCCAGCGCACAAAACTCCCGCCCGCCGATTGGTGAGCTGGCCGATAAAATATCAGGCGTATTTGTACCCACCGTGATGATTATTGCGGTGCTAACGGCCCTTGCCTGGTACAACCTCGGACCCGCTCCGGTGGCTATTCATATGCTGGTTACTGCTACTACCGTGCTAATTATCGCCTGCCCCTGCGCGCTGGGCTTGGCCACCCCGATCTCTACCATGATTGGCGTGGGCAAAGCCGCCGAGCATGGCGTGCTGGTGCGTAGCGGCGAAGCGCTGCAAACCGCGAGCCGCCTGACCACACTGGTCGTCGATAAAACGGGAACACTGACCGAAGGCAAACCTCGTGTGACCGAGGCAACGGTGCTGCACGATGATAGCGCCCAAGTGCTGGCCTGGGTGGCCGCCCTAGAGAGCCGCTCGGAGCACCCCCTTGCCAAAGCGCTGACGGCCTACGCCGAAGAGCACGACGCCCGTCCTGATACGCTGGCTAGCTTTGATAGCGTGACCGGCGGCGGTGTTAAAGGCACCAGCCAAGCCAATGACACGCTGCTGCTAGGCAATGCGCGCTTATTGGAAGCGTCTGGCGTCGACCTTTCCCCAGCAGACGAGAGCATTCGCCAGTTGGAAGCCAAGGCGCGCTCGCTGGTTTATTTAGCGGTGAATGGCAAGCTGGCCGCCCTCTTCGGCGTTAGCGACCCGCTGCGCAAAGATGCCGCTGCCGCCGTGAAGCGCTTGCAGAACGATGGGTTAATCGTTGTGATGCTGACTGGCGATAACGAGCATACCGCCGCTGCGGTGGCCCGCGAGGTAGGCATTAGCGAGTTCAAGGCAGGCATGACGCCTGACGACAAGCATGCAGAAATTGAGCGCCGCCAAGCGGCGGGCGAAGTGGTCGGCATGGTGGGCGACGGTATTAACGACGCCCCCGCGCTGGCCCGCGCCAACGTGGGTTTTGCCATTGGCCAGGGTACCGATATCGCCATGGAGAGCGCCGGTATTACGCTGATGCGCGGCTCACTACACGGCGTGGCCACGGCGATTGAACTGAGCCGTGCCACGCTCTCTAACATCAAGCAGAACCTGATCGGCGCGTTTGGCTATAACGTGCTGTGCATCCCGATTGCCGCTGGCGTGCTCTACCCCGTAACCGGCATGTTGCTGTCACCGATCATTGCCGGCGTGGCCATGTCGCTCTCCTCCATCACCGTGGTCAGCAACGCCAACCGCCTACGGTTATGGAAGCCCACCCAGCAGGAGGCCGTATGAGTTTACTGATCAACCTTGCGGGTATTGCCATCATTGGCTTGATCGTCTGGTGGTTTTGGCTTAACTAGCTGATTTTACGTCATCACGGCTAGCTAACCCCGATATAACGCCCTGGCTTGTGGTTCAGGGCGATAATCAAGTTGAGCATCAGCGCCCCCAACACCGAGTAGCCTACACGGTCTAGCGGTAGCTGGGTGAGTGCCACCAGCAGGATCACGGCGTCGATGCCGAGCTGCACATAGCCTGCCCGCAGGCCATGTTTATCCTGCAGGTAGAGGGCAAGAATGTTGATACCGCCGAGGCTGGTGCGGTGGCGAAACAGCATCAGCATGCCAATCCCCATCAATGCGCCGCCCATCAGTGCCGCGTAGAGCGACGGCACGTTGGCAAATTCGACCCACCCCTGAGTAAGCTCGGAGAACAGCGAGACCAAGCCAATGGCGACAAAGGTGCGCAGCGTAAAGCTCCACCCCATGCGTTTGATCGCCAGATAGTAAAACGGCAGGTTGATGGCAAAAAACCACACGCCAAATCCCCACCCGGTCAGGTAATTGAGCAGTAGCGCCATCCCTGCGGTACTGCCGGTGAGCAGCACCGCGTGGGTGTAAAACGTCACCCCTAGCGCCACAAACAGCGTGCCCAACAGCATCGCCATGATGTCTTCGTAGGGCTTGTGAGGGTCTTTAGGCAGGTCTTCCATGCGCATGAGTGCGTCCTTTTTAGGATTATTAGAGCGGCCGCTTAAGCGGCCAAGGACGCGAGGATAGCGGAGAGTATTAAACGGGGCTAGCGTGCTCCACCATGAGCTGCAATGACTCGCGACCGCGCCAGCGGTTGCGATTGAGCTTGTAAGCGCAGTGCAGCGTATCGCCCACGCTAAACGAGGGCAACTCCCCCGGTGTGAGCGCGCGAAACCAAATCGCTTTGCTGGTGACGGCCCCCATGGAGAGCTCCATCATCAGGTGCGAACCTTCTGCACCCACCGGGCGCAGCGCTTCCACAATAAAGCGCCCTTCAAATAACGGCGGGTCGAACTCCCGCCCGTAGGGGCCTAACGTCTCGATTTCCACCAGCGTCGCCAGCGAGAGTTGGGCGGTCGAGAGCTCGCCATCGGTCCACAGACGCGGGTAGAGCGGTGTATCGCCCAGCTGCTCACCGACCGCCTGCAAAAACGCGGCTTTGAAGGTGTCGAGCTGCTCCCGTGGCACGCCCACGCCTGCAGCGCCACTGTGGCCCCCAAAGCGCGGCAGCGCCTCTGGGGCAAGCTCAAAGGTGCGCTGTAGTGCGTCCCGTAAATGCAGCCCGTCAATAGAGCGGCCGGAGCCGGTAAGCATATTGGGTGCCGCCGCCCGCGTAAGCACCACGGCTGGGCGTCCGTAGGCCTGCACCAGCCTTGAAGCGACGATGCCCTGCACGCCGGGGTGGCCATCTTCCAGCAGCACCACGACGGCAGGCTCGTTGGCTTCCAAAGCAGGTGCGGCGAGCGCCCACGCCTCCTCGGCCATGTCCGCCTCAATCGCCTTGCGGGACTGGTTATCCTGGTCCAGCACCTCAAGCTGCCGGTTCGCGACGCCGTCGCTCTCGGCCAGCATGAAGTGCAGCGCCGCGTAGGGGTCGTCCAATCGCGAGCGAGCGTTGATTCTCGGCCCCATCTGAAACGCCAGTGTTTCGGCATTGAAGGGCACGCTGTCGGCCCCTAAGCGCGCGGCCATGGCTCGCCAGCAGGCGGCGTCCATGCGGTTGATTAGCGTCAGGCCATGGCTGACCACCGCTCGATTGGCGGGGCTTCCGCCTAGCGAGACGCAGTCCGCCACGGTGCCTAACGCCACGTAGGAGAGCCACGGTGAGAGCTTCGGCGTGGCCTCAGGCAATACGCCCCACTCTACCAGTACGCCGCGGGCGAGCGACATCAGCAGCCACGCCACCATGCAGCCCGCAATGGTTTTATCCGGGTAGTGGCAGTCGCTGCGGGTCGGGTTCACGCAGGCATACGCCGAGGGCGGTGGGCCTTCCAGGGGCAGCGCATGGTGGTCGCTGACCACCACATCGATACCGGCTGCTTTCAGCCGCGCAATGCGCGGCTCGTCAGAACTGCCGCAGTCGGCGGTAATCACCAGCGTGGGCAGCGGTTTTAAGCTCAGCGTTCGCTCCACCAGCGGCAGGCTGATGCCGTAGCCGTCGTGAATGCGGTGACCAATTAAGCTGTGTAGCTTGTGCTCGGGCACGCCAAATAGCTCGACCAGCGTACGCCGAATGACCACGTGAGAGGTGATGCCGTCCACATCGTAGTCGGTCAGAATGCCTATGGACTCGCCCTCGGCGACCGCCTGGGCAATCCGCTCCGCCGCTCGGCGACCATCGGCAAGTTTTTCAGGATGCACGAGATAGCGCAGGCTGGGCGACACCAGCGGCGCAAGCTCCCCGGTATAGCCGGGCAGCCGCGACGCCAAAAGCCTTGCCTGAAGCTCGCTCAGCCCTTCGGATTGCGCACGCAAATAAACAGCCTCGTCCAGGGGACGAGGCTCTAGGCGGGGCTGGTTACTCTGCTGAGAAAGGGGTGACACTTGGGTCATATCACCTCAGCGACGGTTGTCAGCGACGAACTGCTGGACCGCGCTCAATTCTGCGGGCAACACCGTATAGCGCTCTTCGCGCTCCAGCAGGTCGTCCATGTGGGTCGGCAGCGGTACGCCCTGGAAGCCCGCTTTCACCACTGCCTCGGCGAACTTCGCCGGGTGGGCGGTGGCCAGGGTGATCATCGGCGTGGAGGTGTCTACACGTGCCCGCTCGGCCGCTCGGTAGCCGGTCGCCGTATGCGGATCGAGAATCTCACCGGTACGATGATGCGCTTCCCGAATCACTTCCAGAATCGTCTCGTCATCGACGCTGTAGCTGGCGAACTTCTCGCGCAGCTTGGCCAGCGGCGCATCGGCAAGCGCAGTAGGCTCTTGCTGGAAGCGTTCCAGCAGAGCTGCCACGGCGGCACCATCACGGTCGTAGGCATCGAACAGCAGGCGCTCGAAATTGGACGACACGACGATATCCATAGAGGGTGCCAGCGTGGCTGCGAGCTCTTTCTTGGAGAAGTCGTTAGCCGCCAACGTGCGGTGCAGGATGTCGTTGGCATTGGTGGCAATGATGAACTGCTTCACCGGCAGGCCCATCTTGTAGGCCATGTAGCCCGCAAAGACGTTGCCGAAGTTAGCCGAGGGCACGCAGAAGCTCACTTCCCGCTGGGGCGCACCCAAGGCCACGCCTGCGGCCACGTAGTAGACGATCTGGGCCATGATGCGCGCCCAGTTGATCGAATTCACTGCCACAAGCCGCGTGCCGTTCAAGAAGCCTTGATTGGCAAAGCTGGCCTTGACCATCGCCTGGGCATCGTCGAAGTTGCCTTCAATGGCGATGTTAAAGACGTTGTCGGCGAGCACCGAGGTCATCTGGCGACGCTGCACTTCGGAGACGCGGTTGTGGGGGTGCAGTATGAAAATATCGAGGTTGTCGCAGTGGCGGCAGCCTTCGATGGCCGCAGAGCCTGTGTCACCAGAGGTGGCGCCCATGATCACCGCGCGTTCACCACGCTTTTTCAGGAAGTGATCCAGCAGTCGCCCCAACAGTTGCAGCGCCACGTCTTTAAACGCCAGCGTCGGGCCGTGGAACTGCTCTAACAGGAAGTGGCTGGCATCCAGCTGCTTTAACGGCACCACCGCGTCGTGGTTGAACGTGGCGTACGCCTCGGTCACCAAACGGCGGAAGGTCTCGTCGTCGATCTCACCATTGACGAACGGTTTCATCACCCGAAAGGCGATCTCGGCGTAGGAGAGCCCGGCCATGTCGGCCAGCTCTTCTTTGGAGAACTCAGGCAGCGTTTCCGGGACGTAGAGGCCGCCGTCGCTGGCCATACCGGTAAGCACCACCTCTTCGAAAGAGAGCGCGGGGGCTTGCCCACGCGTGCTGATATAGCGCATCGGTTACTCTCCTTCGTCCAGGCTTTCTACGCGAATACGCGTGACGGGGCCTGCAATATCCGCCATGGCTTCGATCTCGCGGATCGCTTCGTTCATCTGCTTCTCTTTGGTGCGATGCGTCAGCAGAATGATCGGTACCAGCTCGCCTTCGGTGGCCTCTTTCTGAATCAGCGCTTCAATGGAGATGCCCTGCTCGGCCAGAATGGTCGCTACACGGGCCAGCACACCGGGGCGGTCTACCGCCAGCAGGCGCAGGTAGTAAGCCGTGGTGATCTCTTCCATCGGCATAATCGGCAGCTGGCTCACGTCTTCGTCGATGCCGCTAAACGCCAGGTAAGGCACGCGGTAGTGGTGGTCGGTGGCGATGTCGCGGGCCACGTCCAGCAGATCCGCCACCACGGCAGACGCCGTTGGCTCAGCACCCGCACCCGCGCCGTAATACAGCGTGGGGCCAACCGCGTCGCCCATGACCGCAATGGCGTTTTTCACACCATGCACATTGGCCAGCAGGCGCTCTTTGGGAATCAACGTGGGGTGAACACGCAGCTCAAGGCCTTGATCGGTACGCTTGGAGATCCCCAGATGCTTGATGACGTAACCGAGGTTGTCGGCCTGCTCCACGTCTTCGGCAGTAATGCGGGAGATCCCTTCGGTGAAAGCTTTTTCAAACTGCAACGGCACGCCGTAGGCAATCGAGGCCAGGATGGTCAGCTTGTGGGCGGCATCGATGCCTTCCACATCGAACGTCGGGTCGGCTTCGGCATAGCCAAGCGCCTGGGCCTCGGCCAATACGTCTTCAAAGGCACGGCCTTCGTCGCGCATGTGAGTCAGAATGAAGTTACCGGTGCCGTTGATAATGCCCGCGACCCACTCGATACGGTTAGCACCCAGGCCTTCACGCAGCGATTTGATGACGGGAATCCCCCCCGCGACGGCGGCTTCAAAGGCAACGATCACGCCCTTTTCATGGGCCGCACGGAAAATCTCGTTACCGTGAACGGCGATCAGCGCCTTGTTGGCGGTGACCACGTGCTTGCCGTTGGCAATCGCGGTGAGCACCAGCTCGCGGGCAATATCGTATCCGCCAATCAGCTCGACCAGCACATCTACGTTGGGGTTGTTCGCCACCTCGAAGACATCGGATGTCGCGTTAATGCCGGTAATATCGCAGTCGGGATGAATACTGCGGTGGGCAACCTGCTCAATCACAATCGGGCGGCCTGCGCGGCGGCTAATATCATCCGCGTTGCGCGTTAATACGTTGAAGGTGCCGCCACCCACAGTGCCTAACCCACAAATGCCTACTCTTACCGGTTTCAAAATACTTCCCCTTTCGTGTTGGGCACCCGCGGGTGCCGCTTCTTAAATCAGTGTCTCAGCGTGTCCGTTCGTCACTTATGTGACGTTATTCATCTTCCAAGCCTAACATGGCAACGAGCCGCTCGGGGGGTACAAATCCAGGCACCATTTGCCCATCGGGCAGGATAATAGCTGGCGTGCCTTGCACCCCTAGCGCTTGCCCCAAGGCGTACTGATCTGCCACCGGGTTATCGCAGCTGGCTTCTGCGGCAATCGTCTGGCCCTCTTTAGCCTGATTCATCGCTTCACTGCGGTTATCAGAGCACCAGACTTGCTGGAGGGTGTTAGCGGCGCCACTGCCCATACCAGCTCGTGGAAAAGCGAGATAGTGTACCGCAATCCCACGTTCGTTGAGCTCGGGCACGGTCTCATGGAGGCGCTCGCAATAGGGGCAGGTGGGGTCGGTAAACACCACCACCGTGGCCTTGGGCTCCTCGACGCCCCTAAACACGACGCGCTCGCTCTCGGGAATCGCTGCCAGCGCCGCTGCTCGCTCTTGGTTGCGGGACTGCTCGGTCAGATTCACTAGTCCATTATCCGCATTTTGGTAGAGGTCCCCTACCAAAAAGTGGCTACCGTCGGCATTGGAGTAAAACGACTCACCGCTCTCCAGACGAACATGATAGATCCCTTCCATCGGCGTGGCGCTCACCTGCTCTACCGGCATCGGCTGGCCGTTCACCTGTAAATTTTCAGCCAAGCGCTCGGCAACATCATCGGCGTAGGCAAAAGCAGGCAGTAAACTGCCCGCCAGCACCAGCCAGGGGGCACAGGATTTCGCAGCTGAGGGCATACGTTGGCGCATTCTTTGATTAACCTCGTGGATGGTGGTCAGCATGCAGTTGCTCCAGGCGCGCCTGGGCAACGTGAGTATAAATTTGTGTGGTGGATAGGTCGCTATGACCTAACAGCAGCTGTACGACCCGTAAATTAGCCCCATGATTCAATAAATGAGTCGCGAATGCGTGGCGCAACGTGTGAGGCGACAGCGGCCGCGATATTCCTGCCGTGATGGCGTGGGCTTTAATACGGTGCCAAAATGTCTGCCGCGTCATTGAGTTATCGCCTCGCCCGGGGAACAGCGCTGGGCGCGTTGGGTCCTGCATCAACGCTGGCCGCGCCGTTTTTAAGTACTGCGCTAGCCACTCGGCGGCCTCCTCCCCCATGGGCACTAGGCGGTCTTTATCCCCTTTGCCGCGCACGCGCACCACCCCCTGGCGCAAGTTGACTGCATCGCCGGTCAGGCCAACAAGCTCAGACACCCGCAGCCCACAGGCGTAAAGCAGCTCCAGCATGGTGCGATCACGCACACCCAGCGGCGTGCCCACATCCGGGGCCAGCAGCAGGCGCTCGACCTCGTCTTCTTCCAACGTATCGGGCAGGCTGGGGCGCACTTTGGGGAGCGACACGTTGGCCAGCGGGTCGCTGTCGATATGACCATACAGTCGTGCCCAGCGATAAAAACTGCGCAGTGACGAAAGCATTCTGGCATTGCTGCGCAGTTGATAGCCCTGCTCGCGGCGCTGCTCCATCCAAGCGCCAAACCGCGCGGGGGACGCCGTGAGCAACGTTTCATCATCGCGTTCAAGCTGCTGCTGCCAAGCGGCTAAATCGCGACGATAGGCCGCTAGCGTATGGTCGCTGGCTCCCTGCTCTAACCACAGAGCATCCAGATAAGCATCAATCACGCTCATAGGCTAACGGTCTCCCTGCAAGGCGACAAACAAAAACCCCGCCCCGCAAAGCGGTGACGGGGTTTTCCGTATCCGAGCGCCGTGCGCCCGTGAAAAAAGTGGCGATTAAGCCAGTTTTTCCTTGATACGCGCCGACTTACCGCTGCGCTCACGCAGGTAGTACAGTTTGGCTTGACGAACGTCACCACGACGCTTGACTTCGATAGAGTCAACCAGCGGGCTGTAGGTCTGGAAGGTACGCTCAACGCCAACACCGTGGGAGATTTTGCGTACGGTGAAAGCGGAGTTCAGGCCGCGGTTACGCTTACCGATGACCACACCTTCAAACGCCTGCAGACGCTCACGAGTACCTTCTTTTACTTTAACCTGAACGACGATGGTGTCGCCCGGTGCAAAAGCAGGAATCTCTTTGCTCATTTGCTCGGCTTCGATCGCCTGGATCACCTTGTTCTTGCTGCTCATCTTCATACTCCTAAATAACGTAATGGCTTGCCACGCAGTCGTGGAAGGGGCAAACCGTGATCCCGGCGCTCGAAGCGAGCTACG
Source organism: Vreelandella sp. L-25 (assembly GCF_056857535.1). NCBI lineage: Bacteria > Pseudomonadati > Pseudomonadota > Gammaproteobacteria > Oceanospirillales > Halomonadaceae > Vreelandella > Vreelandella sp. L-25. Next base: position 18,750 of record NZ_JBSXNH010000063.1, on the reverse strand, counting down.
CGGGAGTCGTTATGGGTGACGCAGGTACGTAAGCTTACTACTGTATCCGTCCTGCACCGCCGCTCTGCCTACTCCGCTTTACCCAACGTAGCGGACAGAGCGTGTTCCTCGATAAACTCGTCTAGCAGCACTTGCTGCTCGGCGTTAAGGGTTCGCCCTGCTAACAGATCAGGACGACGCTGCCAGGTACGCCCCAGCGACTGCTTTAACCGCCAGCGCTTGATGGCTGCATGATTTCCGCTTAGCAGCACCTCAGGCACTTGGCGCCCGTCGATGACTTCAGGACGGGTATAGTGCGGGCAGTCTAACAAGCCGTCATTAAACGAGTCTTCGATAGCGGAATCCTGGTGGCCCAGCACGCCGGGTACCAACCTTGCCGCTGCGTCGATCAGCACCATCGCGGGCAGCTCACCGCCACTCAGCACATAGTCGCCAATCGACCATTCTTCATCGATGTCACTCTCCACCACGCGCTCATCAATGCCTTCATAGCGCCCGGCAACCACTACAAGAGGGCCTGCCGAGGCGAGCACTTGAACGCCCTGCTGATCTAACCGGCGCCCTTGGGGCGATAGGTAGATCACCGTCGGCGTGAGACCGGTTGCCTGCTCGGCACGTTGGCGAGCATCAAAGATAGCCGCCCGGAGGGTGTCTACCTTCATTAGCATACCGGGGCCGCCGCCATAGGGGCGATCGTCCACGCTGCGGTGGCGGTCGGTGGCATAATCCCGCGGATTCCAAAACTCTAGGGCAATGCGCTGTTTCTCTACCGCCCGACCGATCACGCCCTGCTGGGTAATCGCATCGAACATCTCAGGAAACAGCGATACCACACCAATCCACATCGCTGGTGCGTCTGTTTGGCTGCCTGCAGACTCCTCTGCTGCCACCGTTGCATCCGTCGCCGTAAGTTCGTTCAAAGCGTCTTGGCTCATCAAAACTCAGGGTCCCAGTCAACCACCATACGGCCGTCTTCCAGGCTGATCTCAACGATCACATCATCGGGCAGGAAGGGTAACAGCCGCTCGCGCTTATCGATTGCGTCGTTATCACCGCGTACCACCATGACATCGTTCGCGCCGGTTTCAAACAGGTAGCTGACCTGCCCTAACCGCTCGCCTGACTGAGTGAAGACAGTAAGGCCCTCAAGCTCATGCCAGTAATACTCATCGTCGGAAAGCTCGGGCAGTGACTCTTTCGGCATCAGGATATCCGCTTGCGCCAGCGCTTCGGCTGCCGTTCGGTCATCCACACCTTTTAACTGCACCACCAACCCTTTACCTTGCCGACTCCCCTGAACCACGGTCATACGCGTGAGGGTTTCCCCTTGGCGCACCCACCACTCAGGGTACTCTAGAATGCTGTCCATGGGGTTGGTATAGGAGTACACCTTCAGCCAACCTTTAATCCCGTGAGGGCTAGTTAGCTTACCAAGCACCACATGTGTGTCGTCAGTATGGCTAGTGTTAAAACGCGTCATTGACGACCACTCCAGCTACAACAGCATCTATTGCTATGACTTGCGACGGGCAACAGGCTTAGGCCTGCTTGCGCGCTTCTTTAACCAGCTCAGCAACACGACCAGACAGCTGGGCGCCTTGGCTCTGCCAGTGAGTAACGCGATCCAGATCAACACGCAGACGCTCTTCTTGACCACGGGCAACCGGATTGAAGAAGCCGATACGCTCGATGAAACGGCCATCACGGGCGTTGCGAGAATCGGTAACAGTCAGGTGATAAAAGGGACGCTTTTTGGCGCCACCACGTGCCAAACGAATGGTAACCATACGATAACTATCCTTCGGTTGAGGTTACGAGAGTGGGGCATAGCGCAAACCGCTATCAGAACACTCGTCATACTGTTTTCTTGGCGCACCACCTGCTTATATAAGCCAAGGCGACACACCATCAGGACCTTCACTGGCAAGTATTGGCGCCGTGCTAACGCACATTTTGCCAACACCCACGCATGAAGAGGCCGCATTCTACGCAAATGCGCTCGGCTTGGAAAGCCTGACAGCCAGAAAACTCACAGGTCGTCAACCTTACCAAGCGCATCAGAACGCGACGACAGGTACCATTTAGCGCCAGGGTAAGCCGCCAGGACCACCCATGCCGCCCATACCACCGGGGCCACCCGGGCCGCCGCCGCCACCCATCATGCCCGACATACCGCGCATCATTTTCTGCATGCCACCTTTCTTGCCCGCTTTCTTCATCATCTTCTGCATCTGCTTGTGCTGCTTTAGCAGGCGGTTCAAGTCAGGCACCTGCAGGCCCGCCCCCGCTGCTATGCGGCGTTTGCGCGAACCGTTAATGATGTCGGGCTTGCGGCGCTCTTTGGGCGTCATGGAGTTGATCAGCGCTTCTAGCTTGCCTAGCTCCTTCTCAGGGCCGGGGCCTTGCGCCAGTTCGGCCATTTGGCCCATGCCCGGCAGTTTGCCGAGCAGGCCGCCCATGCCGCCCATTTTCTTGAGCTGCTGAAGCTGGTCACGGAAGTCCTCAAGATCAAAGCCATCGCCCTTCTTCACCTTACTGGCAAGCTTGGCGGCCTTGTCTTTATCCACCGTGCGCTCGGCTTCTTCGATCAGCGACAGCATGTCGCCCATACCAAGAATTCGAGACGCGACCCGGTCGGGGTGGAAAGGCTCTAGCGCATCGACCTTTTCACCAACCCCCATAAACTTGATCGGCTTACCCGTGACATGACGGACAGACAGTGCAGCACCACCCCTTGCATCACCATCAGCCTTGGTCAGGATCACACCGGTCAAGGGCAGCGCTTCATTGAACGCCTTGGCGGTATTTACCGCATCCTGGCCAGTCATGGCATCGACAACAAACAGCGTTTCTTGGGGAGAAACCGCCTTATGCAGTGCCTGAATTTCCGCCATCATCGCTTCATCGATGGCAAGGCGGCCTGCAGTATCGACTAGCACTACGTCGTGGAACTGAATTTTAGCGTGCTTGATGGCCGCGTTGGCGATGTCGACCGGCTTCTGATCAGAGCGGGAGGGAAAGAAGTCGACCTGAACCTCTTTCGCCAGGGTTTCAAGCTGGTCGATGGCCGCCGGACGGTAGACGTCTGCCGAGACCACCAGCACTTTTTTCTTTTCGCGCTCGCGCAGGTAGCGGGCCAGCTTGGCGACGGAGGTGGTTTTACCCGCCCCCTGCAAACCGGCCATCAGCACGACAGCGGGAGAGCCTTTTAGGCCAAGGCCTTCATTGGCCTCGCCCATAATCGCTTCCAGCTCTTGCTGGACGATTTTGACGAACTGCTGGCCCGGCGAGAGGCTTTTCGACACCTCTTGGCCGACCGCACGCTCGCGCACCCGCTCAATAAAGGCTTTAACTACCGGTAGCGCTACGTCTGCCTCAAGCAGCGCTTTGCGTACTTCACGTAGGGTATCTTTGATATTGTCGTCGGTTAGCCGTGCTTGGCCTTTGATCGACTTCAGCGTCTGGGAAAGACGCTCGCTCAGATTCTGAAACATGGGGCCTCTGCCTCCGTCGCTGTCGCCGGGCGTATTCACCGGACGAATGTGGCCGAGATTATACGCGCTCGCGGCCTGAGTCTCCATGGGCGTCAGCGTTGGCGCTCGATGGCTGTGCGACGCCGCCTTGATTGGTTATAGTAGGCGGGCCGATCTAGATGACCGGAAAATACATTGAGGCGTCCTGACTGGGAGGTATTGCCACTCGGATACAGGCGCTGTTCTGACCCTGTTCTTCTCAACAACGCGCTGCAAGGCGCATGGATAGCATCATGCAGGCGCTCCCGTTCGCCACGATCGCTTTTATACTCTATGTCGCCGCTGCCATTTGGCAGGGCATGACGCTGTTTCGCCGGGTGCCTCCCCGCCAGGGCATGGTACGTCTGCTAGGCGCGCTGGGCCTACTGTTGCATATTCCCGTGGTCGTGCAGTTGGTGGGGGAATCACCGGGGCTGCTGCCCGGCTTTACCACCAGTGCCACGTTATTGATGGCGGTGGCGGTGAATGTGGTGCTGGTGGCCAGCCTATTCAAGCCAGTGCTTAATGCGGGCATCGCGCTGTTTCCACTTGCTGGCATTGCCCTGGTTGTGGCCACTTGGCTGCCTAGCCAGGGCAGCCATAGCGGCTTAACACCGGGTATTTTGCTGCATGCCGTGAGCTCTGCTCTGGCGTTTGCCGTGCTCGCCATTGCCGCCGTGCAAGCGGTGCTGGTGGGATTGCAAAACCAGGCGCTGCGTCACCACCATATTCGCGGAATCGTCCAGTCGCTGCCACCGCTGACCACCATGGAGCGGGTGCTGTTTGAACTGGTCTGGGCAGGCATTGTGCTGCTGACACTCTCAATTATCAGCGGCTTAATCTTCCTCGATAACCTGTTTGCTCAGCACTTGGTTCATAAAACTGTTCTCTCACTGGGCGCCTGGATCATTTTCACCACGCTACTGGTGGGCCGCTACCGTTTTGGCTGGCGCGGCATGCGTGCCGTGCGCTGGACCCTCGGTGGCTGTGCCCTTCTGCTGCTGGCCTACTTTGGTAGTAAATTCGTGCTGGAAATTCTGCTTAACCGCTAAGTCTGCGGGCTTAGTGGTGATCTCGCGTCAGTAAACGCACGCTTGACACGCCACTGCCATGCTTCTACAAATCGAGCTTAATACGCCATAAAGGAACTTTCGACTTGAGCGACGACTTCCCTCTGGGGTTACTGTTCGGCCTGCTAGCCTTACTCATCCTGCTGTCTGCCTTCTTCTCTAGTTCTGAAACGGGCATGATGTCGATCAACCGCTATCGACTTAGCCACCAAGCCAACAGCGGCGACCGTAGCGCCAAGCGCGTGATGCGCTTGCTCACCCGCCCTGATCGACTCATTGGCGTTATTCTGATTGGCAATAACTTCGTCAATAACTTGGCAGCCTCCATTGCCACGATTATTGCCATCCACTTTTTTGGCGATGTGTCCGGCCCGGCTATTTCCACCGCGTTGCTCACCATCACTATTCTGATTTTCGCGGAAGTTACACCCAAAACCTACGCGGCCATCAAGCCTGAGCGCATTGCTTACCCCACCTCCTACGCCCTGGAGCCGCTGCTAAAGCTACTCTACCCCTTGGTATGGCTGGTCAATGTGATGTCGAACGGTCTGCTAAGGCTGATTGGCGTGAAAAGCGTGGATAGTGGCGGCGATAGCCTAACTCGTGACGAGCTGCGCACTGTGGTGCATGAAGCGGGCACCCTGATCCCTTACCGCCACCGGGCCATGCTGCTGTCGATTCTGGATCTTGAAAACGTGACGGTGAACGACATCATGGTGCCCCGCCACGAAGTGTTGGGCATCGACCTGGACGACTCGCTGGAAGATATTCTGACCCAGATCCGCACCAGCCAGCACACACGCCTGCCGGTCTATAAGGGCGATATCAACAACATTATTGGCATGCTGCACCTGCGCAACGCGGCGCGCTTTTTATCCCGCAGCGAAGTCACTAAAGCGGCGATTGTTCAAGAGGCACGCGAGCCCTACTTCATTCCCGAATCCACACCGCTGCATACCCAGCTGCTGAATTTTCAAAAGCAGAAGCGGCGGATCGGCATCGTGGTGGATGAGTACGGCGATGTAGAGGGGCTGGTGACACTTGAGGATATTCTCGAAGAGATCGTCGGCGAGTTCACCACCGACGTTTCTGAAGATGACGAGATTCACCAGCAGGATGATGGTAGCCATGTCATTGAAGGCACGGCTAACATTCGTGAGATCAATAAGATGCTGGGGTGGCAGTTGCCCACCGATGGCCCGAAGACGCTAAACGGACTCATCCTTGAGCACTTGGAGGCCTTCCCAGAAGGCCCAGCCTGCCTGCAGATCGGCAACACGCGGATGGAGATTCTGGAAATCCGCGATAACCTGATTACCTCGGCGCGCTGCTGGCAAAAGCTGCGCTTGCCCCGCCGCTAATCCTGCTGTCGCGGCTGGCAACGGGCGATCTCGCTATCGCCCGCAGCCTTCAATGCCCTAACCCGCTGCTCCAAGAAGCGCCTTAACGCCACACCCTCGACTTCATGCACTAAAATGGGCGGGCCAAAGTGCAGGCTCACTGGCGCTCTAAACCGCGAAGGCCACTTCTTTAGTGCTTTGCCGCCGTAGTGGGAGGTCCACGACCCCCAGAGCCCCGCCAAGCCTGCCGGAATTACTGGCACGTTGTCTCGGGCGAGAATGGTTTCGAGCCCACGGCGAAAGGTATGAATGTCGCCATCTGGGGTTAAGCGCCCTTCCGGAAACACCATCACGATATCGCCCTCACGCAGCGCCTTGCTCACTTCATCCAGGGTGCGCCGCAGCGCTCCCGGGCTATGGCGTTCCGATTCGATCGGAATCGCTCCGACCAGTTGAAACCACCACTTCAGCCAGCGGGATTCGAAGATGGGCTGATCCATCACAAACCGTAGCGACCTAGGGCTTCCACCGCCCAGCACCAACGCGTCCATAAAGCTAACGTGGTTACAGACGACCAACGCAGCGCCCCGTTTGGGTACGTGCCCTTGGCCATGCACCGACAGCCGGTAGCAAACGCGCATGGCCACGTAGATCACGCGGCGCAGCAAGCAGCGGGTGGTTTTGATTCCCCATGTCACGTCACCGCCTCCCGGTGTCGCAACCCGGCCAGCACGGTGCTCATGAGTTGATCCAATAGTTCATCGACTTTGAGTTGCTGCCCTTGCCAGTAGCCTAGCCGCTCGTTCAAGCCAAGCTGCACCAAGCCGTGAACGCTGCCCCACAAGGTACGGCCAAGGCAGCGTGCTTCCAGGTCATCCAGCGCAGGTTGATACTGCTTTAACGATGTCTCCACCTGGGTAAACAGGGCTTCAATCAGGTCGCTCTGGCGCTGGTCCAACTCCCCTTCCTGGGCGAGCGGGTAGTCAAACAGCAGCTGCCAACGGTAGCAGTCTTGCTCCGCAAACCGCCAATAGGCGTGTGCCAGGGAACGCAGCCACGGCTCCGGGGCATCCTCAGCCAGGCTGGTAATGGTATGCTGCAAACGCGCGAGGGTTTCGACGTTGACATGCTGCAATAAATTATTAAAGCTGCCGTATAGTTTTAGCAGCGTACTGGGCGCACAGCCCACCTCTCTGGCCAGGGCACGTAGTGATAAACCATGGACTGGCTGCTTAGCCAACCACTCATCACAAGCGTGCATGACCTGCGCATGGAGGGCATCGGGCGCATGCTGTCTAGGACGGGCCATGGCGATCTCTTCAGGTCAACGGCAAACAGGGAAGAAGCCTCATCGCGCTTTAGCGTGAGCAAGGTATACGATAGGATACCTTACATCGAACACTGTTTTCGACACTAAAACGCGACATTTAACGTATTGCTACTCCCCCTCGCCACTTTGTACCAGCGCCGCAGGCATCGCGCATTAAGGAGATCGGCATGACGGGACGCCTACACGTACAGCGCCTATCGCTCGCCCGCCTTGCGCCAGACCTGAAGAGCACCGAGCCACTCATTGAGTCGCCCAATCTAGCCCCGCGTCAACCTGTGTCGGCCTTCCGCCTTGAGCAGGGGCGCTTAACACATACGCCACTGTTTTGGGGGCTGACGCCGCCGTGGCTCAAAGTGCTCGACCACGCCCCCCACTGCGCGCGAGCGGAAACACTGAGCAAGCGGGCCATGTTTCACGAGGCCTTTAGCGCCCGGCGCTGCGTAATTCCGGTCAGCGGCTTTTACGTCTGGAAGCCCCAGGCCCGCAGCAAACAGCCGTTTCTGGTCACCCAGGTGAATCGCGCGCCGCTGCTGCTAGGCGCGCTATGGTGCCGTTATCACACCACGTTAACTACGTTTGCCGACTCAACAGCGCTGATCAGTGTGCCCGCCAACGCTTGCTTATCGTCGCTCACCGACCGTCTACCGGTGATCATTCCACCGGAAGCGCTGACGCAATGGTTAGACCCCAGCACTGATTTATCGTCGCTAACACCACTATTGATACCGGCACCGCTGGAACTGTTGGGCGCTTTTCCGGTATCAAAGCATGTTAATAACCCTGCCTACCAGTCACCCTCTTGCGCGCACCCCACAGGGCCGATGCTGCGCTGGACCGTGTCACAGGAGCCGTAATGTTGCGACCTACTTACGCTATTCCGCCCCGCCTCAAGGCGCGGCGTGCCGTTCTCGGCCTGACCATCAGCCTGCTCTGGATAGCCGCCCCCAGCGCATGGGCGGAAGAGAGCCCGGTGGCAGATGTGACCATCCCCAAGGTGAGCCCGTTTGATGACCGCGACTACCGCGTTTTAACGCTCGAAAACGGCCTGCAGGCGCTATTAGTGAGCGACCCGGAGGCTGATAAAGCCGCCGCCTCCATGAACGTGCGGGTCGGCAGCGCCCAGGACCCAGACGACCTGCAGGGGCTGGCGCACTTTTTGGAACATATGCTGTTCTTGGGCACCGAACCCTACCCGCAATCGGATGCCTACCAGCAATATATTTCCGACAACGCAGGCTCTCATAACGCCTTCACGGCCCAGCAGGACACCAACTACTTTTTCGATATTGAGCCTTCAGCACTGCCCGGCGCACTAGACCGCTTTAGCGAGTTTTTCCTCTCTCCGCTGTTTAATGCTGACCACTTGGAGAGCGAGCGCAATATCGTTCACTCCGAGTACATGGCGCGTATTCGCGATGAATCACGCCGCGAGAACGATGTGCTAAACCAGTTACTCAACCCTGACAATCCCACTACAGGGTTTGCGGTGGGCAGCCGAGACACGCTAGCCGACCCAGAAGGCGAGGCAACGCTGCGCGAGCGAGTGATCGACTTCTACCACCGCTACTACGATGCCAACGTGATGAACTTGGCGGTGGTAGCTCCCCAACCGCTGGACGAGCTGGAAGCCCTAGTGGTGGAGCGGTTTGCCGATATTCCCGATCATGATTTGAGCGCCCCCACCATTGATGCACCGCTGATCGACCCCGACACGCTGCCGCGCTACGTAGAGCGACAATCGCTGCAGGATCGTCGCCAACTGCGTTTCTATTTCCCGATTCCCGACCCTACCGACGAGTATCGCACCAAGCCAACTCAGCTCATTGCGCATTTACTGGGCGATGAGGGTGACGGTAGCCTGCTGGCCGTGCTGCGTGAGGCGGGCCTAGCCGACGGGCTCTCAGCGGGTGTGGGCCGCGGTGATGGCAATGAAGCACTATTTACCGTCTCCATTAGCCTGACGCCCGCAGGTGCCGAACGCCTTGACGACATCGAAGCCACGCTGTTTGCCGCGATCGAGCAGATTCGCGCCGACGGGCTGGCCGAGTGGCGCTACGACGAGCAGAAAAGCCTTAGCGAGCAGGCATTTCGCTTTCAGCAGCACGGCGCCCCCCAGCAAGAGGCCACCCGCCTAGCCATGAGCCTTTCGCGCTACCCGGTCGAGGACGTGCAGTACGCCGCGTACCGGATGGACGGCATGGACAGTGAACGCCAGCAGCGCTACTTGGACGCACTGACTCAGGACAACATGCTACGTTTTTACTCTGCACCGGATGTCGAAAGCGACACCGTATCGCCGTGGTTTAACACCCAGTGGAAAGAGCAGCCGCCGACCGCCATCGGCCAGGCGCTGAGCGGCTTAGCCTTGCCAGAACCTAACCCCTTTATTGCCAGCGACCTCACCCTTCAGGGGGGCCAGGATGAGCAGCCTACTGCCTTGATTGAGACGCCTACGTTTACCGCTTGGCACATGCAGGACAGCCGTTTTAATACGCCCAGCGTCGAGTGGCGGGTGAGCTTGCAGCACCCCAGCGCCAGCTACTCGGCGGAAGAAGCGGTACTCACGCGCTTGCTGGCAGGCTGGCTGAACGACAGCCTTAATGAGTCGCTCTACCCCGCTTGGATCGCTGGGCAGTCATTTAGTGCTTACGCCCACGCGCGCGGTATGACGCTGTCGTTTTCCGGCTGGCGCGATGGCCAAACTCCGCTGATCGAGCAAGCCCTTGAACAGCTTCAGCAGGCGGATATCTCTACCGGTGCGTTTGAGCGGGTGCGCTATCAGCTACAGCGGGAGTGGCGTAACGCCCCTCAAGCATCGCTCACCGGCCAGGCAAGCCGCGCACTAGGTGAAGCACTACTGACGCCGCAGTGGTCCACTGCTGAACTACTGGAAGCGAGCCAGCGGCTAGAGAAGCGCCATTTGGAGAATTTCCGTCGGCGCTTCTTGGATGATTTGTACATCGACGCCATGGCGGTGGGCAACCTGAACGCCGAGCAGGCGCAGGAACAGGCTAACCTGATTCGCGGTGCGCTTACGCCACGTTTGACACGCGACGACATTCCTCCGCTGACACCGCTAGAAGTCAGTAGTGAGTCGGAAATACTGCATCCTCACAGCACTCGCGAAGAGTCGCTGGTGCTACGCTATCTGCAGGGGCGCGATACCAGCGTTGAGGAGCAGGCGCGCTTGAGCGTGCTAGCCCAGTGGCTAGACACGCCGTTCTACCAGCAGTTACGCACTGAAGAGCAACTAGGTTATATCGTCAATGCGGGCTATTCACCGATGCTGGAAGCCCCGGGCATTAGTCTGATCGTACAGTCGCCGGATGTGGATAGCAGCACCATTGCCGAGCGCATGGATGCTTTTATGGAAGCCGCAGAAGCGCGTCTTAACACACTAAGCAATGGCGAACTGGCTGCCCACCGTCAAGCGGTTCACGACCGCCTGAACCAACGGGACACTAGCCTGCCAAGCATGACCAACCGCTATTGGCAGGCCACCGCGCTCGATGAGGTGCGCTTTGACCGCCGCGAGCAGTTAGCAGCCCTTGCTTTGGACGTAAGCGTTGAGGAGCTCCAATCGCTATGGCCAGAACTTCTATCACGCCAGCTGGATATTCGCTTCAATCCCGGCGACTCGCCCAGCGACATCGCGACCTACCGTGAAGCGCGCACGCCGTTCGACGCGCGCTAACCCCACCGCCAGCTCAGGCATCAAATGCCTGGGCTGGCATCATGGCCTCAACAAACATCACCAACTCTTCGAGTATCTGGCGCTCTCGGTCTGTTAGCGCTTGCTGATTATAACGCTCGATTTCCCGGGCAAATGCTTTAAGCGTAAAACCCGATAGCGCGGGATCGTTCATGCGCATCCAGCGAAACGCCTCCCACTGCTCGCGCTCTTCACCCTCCAGGGTGTCGGGGTAGCTGCGGGCGCGAAAGCGAAACAGCATCTCTTCCAGGCGTGGGTCTTGAAAGGCGAAGCGCTGCCCCACTAAGTCCCAGGGGTCCATGGCCAGCACTCGCTCCATCTGCTGACGGTCAGCGGCAGAGAAAAAACTGCCGGAGTAGAGCATTAAGTCAGGGTCTTGAGGCGACTCTTCGTAGCCGCCACTGAACACCTCGGCCACCTTCTGCGCTAAACCGCTAGCCTCACGTAGGGTTTTCCAGTGCCCTCGGCAGGCGGCAATATCGATGCCTAGACGCGCGACAATCGCGCCGTACTCACCTTTCTGCTCGCCCTCAACATCTTTCAACACCTTGGCTGGAAAGATTACCGGGCAGCGGTTGATATGAATGACTTTGAGCGGAATGCGCGCCTCCCCTTCAGAGAGATCCTGCTGGCTGACGAACACCCGCTCACGAATCTGCTCGGCGCTGAGCGCCAGTAAATCGCCGGGGTCGACGCTTAAATCGTAAACGATCACCCCGTTGGGGTTCGTGGGGTGCTCCGCCAGCGGCATCACCAGCGCGCTACAGCCTCGGCTGGCAGGATAGCGGCGGGAAATATGCAGCAGCGGCTTGGCACTGGGCAGGTCCAGCTGCTTGGCCACCGCGCGCTTGCCGCGCAGGCCAAGCAGGTAATCGAACAGTTTAGGGTTACGCGCTTTCAACAGCCGCGCCAGCGCGATGGTGGCGCGCACATCTGACACCGCGTCGTGGGCGCCCTCATGGGCAATGCCATTCGCAGCGGTGAGGTGCTCCAGTTTAAAGCTGGGAGCGCCATCTTCCCGCAGCGGCCACTCAATACCCTCTGGGCGCAGCGCATAGAACGCCCGCACCACGTCGATTAAATCCCATCGGGAGTTGCCGTTTTGCCACTCGCGGGCATAGGGATCAAGCAGGTTGCGATAAAACAGATGGCGGGAGACTTCATCATCAAAACGCAGGCTGTTGTAGCCTGCCACGCAGGTGCCGGGCTCGCTCATGGCGCTCTGCACCTGACGGGCGAACTCGGCTTCGGGAAGCCCACGACGCTGCGCTTTTTGAGGCGTGATGCCGGTAATCAGGCAAGCGGAGGGGTGCGGCAAATAATCATCGGCGGGCTTACAGTACAGCTCGATAGGGTCGCCGATTTCGTTGAGGTCGGCATCGGTGCGTAATGCAGCAAACTGAGCGGGCCGATCGCGACGCGGATCGGCACCAAAGGTCTCATAATCGTGCCAGAGAAAACTGGCAGGGGCGGCATTCGGTGGCGCCATGGATGCAAACTCCCTTGAGCGTGACAGCCCACCCATGCGCCGAGGCATCATTCGCTGGATGGGAACAAAAGCCCAAGCCTAGCACACCCGCGACGCTTCCCGCCGCCCCTCTAAGCGCTCCTTAACGTTTAGCTTTTAGGCAGCGTGACGTTAAGCTCAAGCACCGAACAGTTATCTTCGCTATCCAGCGAAATTTGAATGGCGTCGTCATCCACATGCACATAACGACGGATCACTTCGAGCAGTTCGCGCTCAAGCAGCGGCATGTAGTCAGGCTGACCACGTTGGCTACGCTGATGCGCCACGATGATTTGTAATCGTTCTTTGGCCACCGAGGCGGATTTCTTGCGCTCACGCTTCAAGAACTCCAACAGTTTCATCGACGACTACCCCCAAACATCCTGCTCAGTAGACTTTTACGCTGCATTTCATGGAAGCGCAGCGGCATCTCCTCACCTAGCAGGCGCGAAACGGTATCAGTGTAGGCTTGGCCCGCGTCACTTGAAGCATCGTGAGTGACCGGAACACCCTGGTTAGACGCACGCAACACCGCTTCTGATTCGGGGATCAGGCCGAGCAGATCAATTGCCAGAATCTCACGGATATCGTCCAGGGTCAGCATATCGCCTGACGTCACGCGGGCTGGGTTATAGCGGGTAATCAGCAGGTGCTCTTTCACCGGATCTAAGCTCTGCTCAGCACGCTGGGTTTTCGAGCCTAGCAGCCCCAGAATACGATCAGAGTCACGCACGGAAGAGACTTCCGGGTTAGTCACGACAATCGCCTCGTCGGCGTAGTACATAGCCAGCTGCGCGCCACGCTCAATCCCCGCGGGCGAATCGCATAAAATATAGTCAAAATCACCTTTAAGCTGTTCAAGAACTTTCTCGACGCCCTCTTGGGTTAAGGCGTCTTTATCCCGGGTTTGCGAGGCGGGGAGAATAAACAGATTTTCGACACGTTTATCACGGATCAGCGCCTGGTTTAGCCCGGCCTCTCCTTGAATCACATTGACGAGGTCGTACACCACCCGGCGTTCGCAGCCCATAATCAAATCTAGGTTGCGCAGGCCTACGTCGAAATCAATGACGACCGTCTTTTTGCCACGTAGCGCAAGCCCCGTCGAAATCGCTGCGGCGCTAGTGGTTTTACCGACCCCCCCTTTACCTGAGGTCACAACAATAATTTTGGCCAAGAGTCACTTCCTTCTTGAAGTCGTTCATTGCGAGCACGATTACGTTGCGCTACGCGCATAACGGGAACATCAATGTCATCAAAACAGCACACTGTAACGGATAGCGGCCGTGGCGTCGCTAGGCATGAAGCATTAACCGCCTCTCAGCCAAGCGGCTTACCCCAACGGCTTAATTTCCAGCTGCTCTTTTATGAAATGGACTTCTGCAGCGCGCCCTAAAAGCTGCGAGTCGATATCTTCCAGCCGCTTATAGTTACCCGCTACAGATAAAAGCTCTGCTTCCAGTTCGCGGCAGTAAATGCCCGCCTGGGTATTGCCATGAATACCCGCCAGCGCGCGCCCGCGCAGGGCACCATAAACATGAATACTGCCAGCGGCGAGCACTTCAGCACCGGCATTAACCGCACCGATTACAATCAGGTCGCTACCTGCAGCGCTGACCTGCTGGCCGGAACGCACTGTCCCCCGGTAAAGCCGAGTGGTTACGGAAACGGCAGTAGCGGGTTTAATGTCATCACCTTCTGGCTCGTTCAACGGAGCGACAGTTTCCAACGCTCGTGCGCGCCCCTCTTCAACTGGCGCGAACCAGCCGAGCCCCAGCGCCCATGCCGATTGGCGAATCGGCTCAGCACCACCACGTACGGCCACGGGTAACAGCTTGTGGTCGCGGCATACGGCGCAAATCCGCTCTAACGCAAGGTGGGGCTCATCGAGTTTTTCCACGCTAAGCACAACGGGTGTATGCTGAAAGAAAGCGGGAGATTGCGACAGTTTGCCAGCAAGCTGCCGCCGGATACGCTCCGGGTCAGCGCTCGTTAACTCCATGACGGTCATCGGCAGCATGCCGCCCTTGAAGGTAAAGGCTACGTCGGCGCTGTTGGCGTTGAGGCTCATGGCCGAACTCCATGTCATGTTCAGGTAAGATAAGGGTAGCGCAATCTCGCGCTTTGCGTTGTGAATCGCTGGAAAACCCACAGCGCTACGACAAAGCTAAGCGACAGCGACGAGGACTGCAACCGCCTGCTCATCGATGTCTTATTTTTTTCACGTTACGCACCTCTTAGCAGGATGATCCATGCACGGACTGTTACGACGCCTGTTCGCTCCTCGGTGGCAACACCCCGATCCCGAGGTGCGCCGCAAGGCACTCCATCAGCTTGACCCTCAGCAAACAGAGCAGCGGAAGGCCCTACACACTCTCGCCAACGATAGCGACAGCACTATTCAGTTAGCGGCGCTGCTCGCGCTTGACGATCTCAATGGCCTGCTTGTCGCCTATGAGCAGCACAGCCAGGACGAAGCATGGTTCAACGCCGTTTGCCAGCGGCTCACCGGGGCTGAGGGCCATGTAGACTTGCAGCAACGCCAAGCTCACGTGGAGAGCCTGACCGATCAACGACTGCTGAATACGATTGCCATGCAGGGCGATAACCTAGGGCTACGTCTCACCGCACTAAAGCAGCTGACGAGTGAAGAAGACTGGGTGCAGCAGGCGTGCCATAACAGCGTCGCGGCGGTACGTCATCAAGCAGCAGAGCGGGTCAACGACGAAGAGAACCTAAAGAGGCTGCTGAAAGAGGCGCGCCGTGACCGCCAGGTGGTTCGCTTCGCTAAAGAGAAGCTCACCCAGCTGCGTAACGATGCTGAATGGCTTGCAGAACAGCAGGCCCAACGGGAGCACCTGCTCACCCAGTTAGAGCAGCATGCCCGCGCCCCCTGGGAACCGCTTTACGGTGGCCGCTTCCGCCATTTAGAAAGAGAGTGGCAACACCTCAGTCATCCGCCCAGCGTTAGCCAGGAGCAGCGCTTTCATCAAGCGGTGCTGAGCTGCCGCAAAACGCTCCACGACCATGAAACTCAAGAGCAGGCCCACCAGCAAAGCCTTGCCCGCCGCGCTGAAGCAGAAAACACCCGCGATCAGCTGCTAGAAGGGCTAGAAGAGACGCTAGAGGGGCTCACCCACGCCAACGAGCTGACCGCTCAGGACATTGACAGCCTACGCGCTCAGCGCCAGCTCTTGGGCCAGCGCTGGCAGTCGCTCTCGGACCTTCACCCGCCGAATGAGGCCACCCAGCAGCGCTACAGCCAAGCGCTCAAGCAGTATGAGCAGAGCATGGAAGCCTGGCAGCGTTGGCAAACAGTGAGCCTTGCAGTAGAGCAAGCCTTGGCCAACAGCGATCACGACGGGCTAGCAGAGCACGTCGCCCAGTGCCGCTGGCCAGCGACGCTGACGGCCCCATCGTTGCTCGCTCAGGCGCAAAAGCAGCTTGCCACACAACATGCTCCGCCCCAGCAGCCAGACCTCTCCCTTAATGCGCTTAGCGCTGAGCTGGATAACTTTGAACACCTGTTAGAGCGTGGAGCATTTAAAAGTGCCAGCCGTTTACATCAGCGTTTAAAGCCCGCCATTGAAGCGCTGACAAGCGGCGATGCCAAACCGCTAAAAAGCCGCTTAAAGCACCTGGGTGCGCGGCTTGCCGAACTGCGCGACTGGCGCGGCTTTGTAGCAGGCCCTAAACGTGAGCAGCTCTGCGCCAGCATTGAGGCATTGGCAGACGATCCGCATATGGCGGAGTCTGCGCTTGACCGGCACCACCGCCAACTGGTGAAAGAGTGGAAAGCACTCGGCGATGCGGCGGCCAACAGAGAGCAATCGGCCCGCTTTCGGGCGGCCTCTGACCGGATCCATGAGCGCCTAGCGCCCTGGCGTGCACAGCTTGACCAGGAACGAGAGGCCAACCTGCACGGCCGCGAAGCGCTGTGCGAGCAGCTGGAAACACTGCTTGCTCAACCCGCTGAAGATGCCGACCCCGATATGCTGCGGGAGATTCGTGATAAAGCGCGCCACCAATGGCGCCACTACTCTCCGGTGCCCCGGGAGCGCTCCGAGGCTATTGGCCGCCGTTTTGGGGCAATCCGTCACCGCCTGCAGGCGCTCATTGACCAGCGTGCTGAGCAGATCGCCGCACAAAAGCGTGAGCTGATTGAGCAAGTGCAAGCACTGCAAAACGATAGTGAACAGCCACTGGCAACGCGCATTACGCGCACCAAGCAGCTACAGCAGCAATGGCGCTCGTTAGGCCGCGCGCCCAAAGGGGAGGAGCAAGCACTATGGAAGACCTTCCGCAGCGCCTGCGACCAGCTGTTTGCTCAGCGCGACGCGCATAAGCACGAACAAGCCAACCGCCAGCAGCAAACGCTTGACCAACTGCAGGCCATTATTGATGAAATGGATGGCTGGCAACCTACCCAGGCAGATGAATCGGAGCGGCTAGATACCTACCTTGCCAGTATCAGCCAGCTAGAGCCTATGCCCCGCAATCGCCGTAGCGAAGGGATGCAGCGCCGCCTCAGTGGCATTGTGCGAGCCAAACGAGAGCGTTTAAGCCGCCTAGAAATTGTTGGCCAGGTGCAGCAGTGGCATGCGTTACTACCGCTAGTGAATGCGCACTTACATGCTGACCAGCAAGCGCTCAATGGTGAGGGCGCACAGGCCGTGGAGGCTACCAGCGAGATATCCATTGAGCTAACAGAGGCCTTCAACGAAGCACACCAGCAGCGCAATCACGCTCGCCTCTCTACCCCACTGCCACTTTCAAGTGAGCAACAGAGTGCGTTAGAAGAGCAGTTGGCACGCCTAAGAGTCCATCTTTCATTGCTCGCCTTAGGCAGCGTCAAACAGCGTGATGAACCACTGCGACTCGCCATTCAAGTTGAGCGCTTAAACAGCGGCATTCATACTGAGCGCAGTAAAGCGGATGAGCTGGACGAGGTACTGGTGGCGCTGTTGGCGCTAGGGCCAATGCCCCACAACTTATGGCTGCAAGAAGTCAATGAGCTGGATAACCTACTGAGCCGTTTGGCCCGCCCGCCCCAGCCATAACTCGCTTACACATAGCGCTAGCACACAAAGCAAACGGGAGGCGCATCGCCCCCCGTTTTTTGCTTTCTTTCTTGTGAAAAGATCGCTGGTGCTTAATGGTAGGGCTTAGCCCATAAACTGGCCGCCGTTAATATCAATGTTGGCACCTGTGATAAAGCCGGACTCTTTGTCGGCCAGGAACGTCACCAAACGACCAATCTCTTCTGGGGTGCCGTAGCGTTTTACCGGAATCGTCTCACGAATCGCTTCACGAACCTGCTCCGGAATTTTCATAATCATGTCGGTGGCGATATAGCCGGGGGAGACGGTATTCACGGTAATACCCTTCGTGGCCGTTTCCTGCGCCAACGACATGGTTAACCCGTGCATTCCCGCTTTGGCCGCTGCGTAGTTCACCTGACCAAACTGGCCTTTACGACCGTTGATGGATGAGATGTTAATAATGCGCCCATAGCCATTCTCCAGCATTCCCTCAATGACGCTACGGCAAGTATTGAAGACGCTATTAAGGTTAGTATCAATCACTTGATACCACTGCTCATAGGACATCTTTTTCATGGTGCCATCGCGGGTAATGCCTGCGCAGTTGACCAGCACGCTGATCGGCCCATGTTTTTCATGGATTTCGCGGGCACCTTCGAGACAGGCGTTATGGTCGGACAAATCAACACCCGATAATGCGATATTGTTATAGCCGTCGGCTTGCTGGGTTTCCAGCCAGATTTTGGCTTTGTCGGGGTTATGGTACCCCGCCACCACCAGATAACCCGCATCTGCCAACGAACGACAAATTGCCGTTCCGATTCCACCAGTTCCACCAGTTACCCAGGCGACGGGGGCTTGATTGGCCATTGACTACCTCCCTGATAAGACAAATGGCTTGGACTTTAATCACTGTTATGGCGTCGCAAGCCACTCTGAATAAGCGCATTCGCGCTTCTTTCACTCACAGCACGCCGCTTGTTCTATTGGGCGACACACCGACAGTAAGCTTTTTGTTATGCTGATTGAAAGCATAGCTTTACTCCCTCAATGTTGCAGCACGATGAAGATGACTGCCAGCAAGAAAGCGATTTATATGACTAGCGTCTCCCCACTTTTCCACAGGTGGTGCTGTAACTGCCTGAATAGCGTTGAAAATTTCAGTGCTATCAACGAGATCGGGGGCTTTCCCGCCGGTATCATGTTGTTACCCCTAACACCATGAACCAAAAGGAAA
>NZ_JBSXNH010000062.1:0-21476 GCF_056857535.1 Vreelandella sp. L-25 | reverse complement strand
AACGGCTGTTTGCTCAAGGCCGAAGTGTTTTCTACCCCCTCTGGAGAAGAGCGCCAGACGCCGAGGCGCGAATACCAGACTTGTTCACCTCCTCAGGAGGACTATGCCGATGACACGCCGGAAAAAATGGGGAGACCCTAGCGTAATCGATACTTGACCCGAGCGTTTCAATCAGTATACTACGCACCGTGTTTGAGCAGTTCCTCGATAGCTCAGTTGGTAGAGCAAATGACTGTTAATCATTGGGTCGCAGGTTCGAGTCCTGCTCGAGGAGCCAAAACACTTGTTAGCACAATTGCTTAGACTGCTTTAAGTAAGTGTTAATAAGTGATAGGCTCTGGTTCAAACGCAACAGCAAATGATGTTCCTCGATAGCTCAGTTGGTAGAGCAAATGACTGTTAATCATTGGGTCGCAGGTTCGAGTCCTGCTCGAGGAGCCAAGCTGCTGTTCTGCTAAAGATTTTCTGTTGTTCCCCGATAGCTCAGTTGGTAGAGCAAATGACTGTTAATCATTGGGTCGCAGGTTCGAGTCCTGCTCGGGGAGCCATTGGCGTATCACCTTTCCTATCTGAATGATTTTATCGCCCGTTGCCACCTGGCATCTTGGGTGTTTTTACGTGTGTATTTGTTAGCTGTCCGTCCCTTCTTAACGCCTGCCTATCGTATGACGTACACTATGTTTCCAATTCATGGCGTAGGAAGGTGTCGTGGGAGAAGCGGCTAGCCTGCAGGCGCTGCAGGTCTTTAAGTGTTTGAGTGATGAAACGCGGCTGATGCTGGTGCTGCTGATTGCTAAAGAGCAGTCGCTGTGCGTGTGTGAGATGACCTATGCGCTGGAGGAGTCTCAGCCCAAGGTGTCTCGCCATTTGGCGCAGCTGCGCCAGTGCGGCCTGCTGATGGATCAGCGGGAAGGGCAGTGGGTCTATTACCGTTTAGCGCCGCAGCTACCTGCCTGGGCGCAGTCGATTATTGAATCCGCTGCGCAGGGGAGTGCGGTGCAGCTTAACGCGCTGACGCAGCGTTTGACGCGTATGGGAGATCGCCCTGCGCGGCGTGCCGCGCTCTGCTAGCGGTTATGATTTAGTCAGCACACACAAAAACGCCAGCCCGAGGGCTGGCGTCTTCGTACTTAGGGTAGCTCAAGCCGTTTACTTAACGCTTGGCCATGCGCTGTTGGTTTTGCAGGTGTACATAGTCAAGCAGCACTTCGGCGGCCTCGAGCACGTGCGCACGGTCGACCGGCACTTCTTCTTCGTTGCCTTCCGTTTCGCCTTCGCTTTCTACTTCAGGGTCTTCTGTCGGGGTGGTGCCGTCGCTACGTGCATCCATCCACTCTTCCAGTTCAGGCAGCCCCAGGGCGCGGCGGCGCTGGTTTTCCAGCGAGAGCTGTTCGGCTTCTTGGGCTTCTAGCTCGCGTTGGCGCTGCTCCCGGTTCAGGCTGACGCTGGTGTGCTGTTCACGCAGCTGGCGAGCCAGCGTGGATTGGCGCTCCAGGTAGCGGAAGTTGGGGTTCTCTTTGGCGCGCTCTTCATGGCGAGTAATCAGCGTCGGCAGTACACGTTCCGGCTCGCCGTAGCGGCGGTACTGAGCGTTCTGTACGGTGTCCCAGGCCAGGGCGTTGTCCAGGCTGCTCTCGCCAATCCGCTCTGGGTCAATCAGGCTGGGGAAGGTGATGTCGGGCTCGACGCCGCGATTCTGGGTGCTGTCGCCAGAGATACGGTAGAACTTGGCGCGGGTTAGCTTGATCTGGCCGTGGCTAAGCTCGTTCAGGGTTTGAACGGTGCCTTTGCCGAAGGTCGATGCGCCCACCACAATGCCACGACCATAATCCTGAATGGCACCGGCGAAGATTTCCGACGCCGAGGCCGAGAGGCGGTTCACCAGCACGGTCAGCGGGCCGTCGTACACGGTGCCTGCTTCGCTGTCGCCGTACAGCTGAATGCGGCCCTGGGCGTCGCGTACTTGCACGGTGGGGCCACGGTCGATAAACAGGCCGATCAGCGAGTTAGCTTCCTGGAGCGCACCGCCGCCGTTATTACGCAGATCTAGTACGATACCTTCAACGCCCTCTTTTTTCAGTTTTTCGATTTCGCGGGCTACATCGCGGGTGGTGCTGCGATACTCCTCTTCACCGGCCTGCCACGCATCAAAATCAACGTAGAACGTGGGAACGTTAATCACGCCAATGCGGTGAGGAGCGCCGTCGCGTTTAACTTCAATCACTTCGCTGTCAGCTGCCTGATCTTCCAAGCTCACCGTGTCGCGGGTGATTTCGACGATTTGCGAGCGGGTCATATCCACCGCCTGGGCCGGCACCACGTCCAGGCGGACCACGGAGCCTTTCGGGCCGCGAATCAGGTCAACCACGTTATCCAAGCGCATACCCACCACGTTGACCATTTCACCCTCTTCCTGGCCAACGGCGATAATGCGGTCGGCGGGCTCTAGCACGCCTGCGCGCTCTGCTGGGCCGCCGGGAACCAAGCTGGAAACCTTGACGTACTCACCATCCGCTTGCAGCAGCGCACCGATGCCTTCCAGCGAGAGGCTCATCTGGATATCGAAGGACTCGCCCTGGCGGGGGGAGAGGTAGCCGGTATGCGGGTCGATGGTGCCGGAGACAGCCGCCATCAGCAGCCCAAAGACATCTTCCGATTCCGTTTGGCGTAACCGCGAAAGCTGGCCTTCATAACGTTGGCGCAGGTTGTCTTCGATCTGCTCTGCGTCTTGGTCGGTGAGGGCGAGGGTCAGGGCGTCGTTTTTCAGCCGTTTGCGCCATAGCTCATCCAGCTCGCTTTCGCGGCTGGCCCAGGGAGCGTCTTCGCGGTTGACTTCCAAGCGTTCGTTGCTATCGAACTCCAACGATAAACCGTCGTCCAATTCGGCAAGCAGCCATTCCAAGCGGTTGGTGTGCCGCTCGCTGAGACGGTTGTAAAGCGCAAACGCATCGTCTAAGTCGCCGTCGAACAGCGCGTCGGCCATGTCGTCTTCGAGGTGGCGATAGGGTTCGATGTCACGGTTCAGTAAGTAGCTGCGCTGACCATCAAGAATGTCCAGATAGCGCTGGAAAGCTTCCTGTGACCACTGTTCGTCGAAATCAATATCGGCATAATGGCCATAGCGGAGGGCTTCCGCAATTTCCACCGCCGCTTGGCGTTGTTCGTCGGTCGGCGCAAGTTGCGCCAGCGCTGCCGGGCTGGTGATCACCAGCATCACGGCAAGGGCGACCGAGCGCGAAAGCGTTGCAAACAAGCTCATCAGTCAAGCTCTCCCGGATTTGTGTACACTCATTCTTCCCTAGACCCGCAGTCAGCCTATGAGTTGCGTAGGCCGAGGGGAGCATTGTAGCAGGTCATTTCCCCTGTGAGACCCAATCATTACTGTTATGAGGAATTCCATGTCCGAGGCTTTCAACGCGGAACGTTTAACGCGGCTGTGCGATTTTTTGCAGCAGTCGCCCACGCCGTGGCATGCCACCCAGAGCATGGCTGAGCGTTTGGAGCAGGCGGGCTTTACGCGCCTGGAAGAGACCGCGAACTGGCAGTTGGTGCCGGGAAAGCGCTACTACGTGACGCGTAACGATTCGTCGGTGATCGCTTTTCAGCTGCCCGCTGGTAAGTTAACCAGCCTGCGCATGCTGGGTGCTCATACCGATAGCCCAGGGCTACGCTTGAAGCCCAACGCCACCCAATATTCAGCAGGTTGGCTGCAGTTGGGCGTGCAGGTTTACGGCGGCGTGCTGTTGGCCCCCTGGTTTGACCGCGATTTGGGCTTGGCGGGCCGCGTTCACGTGCGCCATGCCGATGGTCGCTTGGAGAGCGTGCTGCTCAACGTGGCGCGTCCGATTGCGATGATTCCGAGCTTGGCGATCCATATGGACCGCGATGTAAATGCGGGGCGCTCGATCAATCCGCAAACACAGATGGTGCCGGTGCTGATGCAGAGCGATACCGCCAAGCTGCACGAACTGCTGGGGCAGTGGTTGGAAGAGCAGCATGGCCTACGCGCGGTCGAGGTGGTGGATTTCGAGTTGGGTTTTTACGACGTTCAGCCGCCATCACTGGTCGGGCTGCGCAAGGAGCTGCTGGCCAGTGCGCGGCTGGATAACCTGCTGTCGTGCTTCGTGGGCCTGGAAGCGCTGCTGGAAAGCGATGGTAGCCAGGGCGCACTGCTGGTGGCGAATGACCATGAGGAGGTGGGCAGTGCCAGCGCGTGCGGTGCCCAGGGGCCGTTCTTGAGCGACGTGCTGAAACGCTTGAATGCCCAGGTGGGCGGTGGCAGCGAGGAGTCGTTGATCCAGCTGATTCAATCGTCGCTGATGATCTCCTGTGATAACGCCCACGCGCTGCACCCGAACTTCCGTGATAAGCACGATGAGCGCCATGGCCCGGCCATTAACGGCGGCCCGGTGATCAAGGTCAATGCTAGCCAGCGCTACGCGACCAATAGCGTCACCGGCGCGCTGTTCCGGGACGTGTGTCGCGAAGCAGATGTGCCCGTACAGTCGTTCGTCACACGGGCGGATATGGGCTGTGGCAGCACCATAGGGCCGATTACCGCCACGGAAGTGGGCGTGCCGACCATCGACGTCGGGTTGCCCCAGTGGGCGATGCACTCGATTCGTGAAACGTCCGGTACGCGAGATGTGGATTACCTGACGCGGGCGCTGACGGTGTTCCTGAACCGCCCGACGCTCTCCTGAGCTAACCAAGAAAAGTCTAGAAACGAAAAAGCCCGCTGACTGAGTCAGCGGGCTTTTGCTATTGCTAGCGGTATTCGGTGTTGGTGGCTACGCCCTGATTTGAACAGGGGACCCCATCATTATGAGTGATGTGCTCTAACCAGCTGAGCTACGTAGCCGTTCAACGGGTGCGAATATTACCCAGAGGTATGCCGCCCGTCAAGCATTTGTTTCTTTTCTCGCTTATACATTGAAGCGGAAGTGGATCACGTCACCATCTTTGACGATGTAGTCTTTACCTTCCAAGCGCCATTTGCCGTTATCTTTGGCACCTTGCTCGCCGCCCAGCGTGATGTAGTCGTCATAGGCGATGACTTCAGCGCGGATAAAGCCTTTTTGGAAATCGGTGTGAATCACACCGGCGGCCTCGGGTGCGCTAGCGCCCTGTTTCACGGTCCAGGCGCGCACCTCTTTCACACCGGCGGTGAAGTAGGTTTGCAGGCCAAGCAGGGCGTAGCCCGCGCGAATTACGCGGTCTAAGCCCGGCTCTTCCATGCCCATTTCGGAGAGGAACATGCTGCGCTCTTCATCTTCGAGTTCGGCAATTTCGGCTTCTAACTGGTTGCACACCGGTACGACGACTGCACCTTCTTCGGCGGCGATCTCTTTGACGATATCCAGGTAGGGGTTGTTCTCAAAGCCATCTTCATTGACGTTAGCAATGTACATAGTGGGCTTGAGGGTCAAAAAGCCAAAGCTTTTTACCTGACGTTTTTCGTCGTCATCCAGGCCAAAGCTGCGCAGCGGCTGGCCTTCGGCAAGATGCGGCAGGATTTTGTCCAGCACGGCTTTGGTGGCAATGGCGTCTTTATCACCGCCTTTCACTGAGCGCAGTAGGCGCTGGCTGGCTTTCTCGACGGTGTCTAGGTCGGCCAAGGCGAGCTCAAGATTGATGGTCTCGATGTCGGCGCGGGGATCTACTTGGTTGGCGACGTGGATCACGTTGTCGTTATCGAAGCAGCGCACCACGTGGGCAATGGCTTGGGTTTCACGAATGTTGGCCAGGAACTTATTACCCAGGCCTTCACCTTTGGAGGCACCCGCCACGAGGCCTGCGATATCCACAAACTCCATGGTGGTGGGCAGCACTTTCTCAGGCTTTACGATGGCCGCTAGCGCATCCAGGCGTGGGTCTGGCATCGGGACGATGCCAACGTTGGGTTCGATGGTGCAGAACGGGAAGTTCTCTGCATCAATCCCTGACTTCGTCAACGCATTGAACAGCGTGGATTTGCCTACGTTGGGTAGGCCGACAATACCGCAGTTAAAGCCCATAAGTAACTTCCTGGCCGCTAGGGCGGCGCTACCAATAAAGCGCCTGCCAAGTGTGAAAAAAAGCGCGTGCGTAACGCGTAGAGAATATGTGCTGAAAACGTGCTGCTATTTTACGCTATGTAGGCGGTTCATGGCTTTAGCCCAGTCGCCGGAAAGCACAAGCGGAAGCGTGGCTAGGCACTCATCCAACGAGCGCTCAATGGCTTCTTGTTCGGCTTTGCCAGGGCGGCCTAGTACATAGTTCACTACTTGGCGCGCCTCGCCGGGATGGCCGATGCCAATCCGCAGCCGATGAAACTGATTTTGGTTGCCAAGGGCGCTGATAATATCCCGCAGCCCGTTGTGGCCGCCGTGCCCGCCGCCGGTTTTATAGCGTGACTGCCCAGGGGGGAGGTCAAGCTCATCGTGAGCGACCAGTAGGTTGTCTGGGGTAAGCTTAAAAAACTGGGTTAGCGCTGCCACAGCCGCACCGCTGCGGTTCATAAAGGTGGTGGGGTTGAGCAGGTGCAGCTCATGGTCACCCACGCGGGCTTTGGCGTATAACCCTAAAAACTTTTTCTCAGGACGCAGTTCGGTGTGGGCGCTGCGTGCAATGGCGTCCACTAGCCAAAAGCCCGCATTATGGCGGGTGGCGTCGTATTCTGCGCCTGGGTTGCCCAGTCCTATAATGGCCGTTACCTGGCTCATTTTCCCACCTCCAACGGTTCTGGAAGATATATCAGTTGACTCACTGGCAGCTGCTTTGCAGATAAGCAGGGTAGCGCCACGCTGCAAAAAAAAAATCAAGCGCCGAAGCGCTTGATTTTAACATCCTTGGGCCATGCGGGCATGGCCCAGGCGGCACTGGTCAGCATACACTGGCAGCACCTTTAGCAAGGCTTACTCGGCGCTGGCTTCTGCGTCGCCTTCGCCTTCTTCTTCGTCACCGCCACGTACTTTCACTTTGGTGATGCTCAGAATGGCGTTGTCGTGCTCTTCACCGTGGGACAGGTCAACAGAAGTGACGCCAGCCGGCAGGGTCAGGTCAGACAGGTGCAGGGTAGTACCCAGCTCAACGTTGCTGATGTCCACTTCCAGGAAGTCCGGAAGGTCTTTCGGCAAGCAGCTGATGGCGACTTCGTTAGCCAGGACGTGCAGTTCGCCGCCTTGGTCTTTGATACCTACACACTTCTCTTCGTTCACCACGTGCAGCGGCACGTTCATGGTGATTTCGTGAGTAGCATCAACACGCAGGAAGTCAGCGTGGGTCAGCAGTGGCTTGAACGGGTGACGCTGCAGGTCACGAACAACCACTTGCTCTTCTTTACCGTCGATCACCAGTTTGATGACAGAGGAGAAGAAGGCCTCGTCTTCAATCGCTTTGTAGAAAGCAGTTTTTTCTACAGAGATAGACTGAGCGCCTTTCTCACCGCCGTATACAACGGCCGGTACTTGTTGGTTCGCACGACGCAGGCGGCGGCTCGCACCTTTCCCCAGGTCGTTACGAACGCTGGCTTGCAGGATAAAATCAGACATGGAATTTGCCTCTTGGTTTAAGTAAGGAAATGCCGCCGTCCGCGACCAGACGACGACGTTTCCAGGGCCCCAGTTGGGGGCTTATAACGTCAGGCGTTAGTGGAACATCGCGCTGACGGATTCTTCGTTGCTGACGCGGCGAATCGCTTCCGCAATCAAGCCAGCAACGCTCAACTGGCGAATCTTTCCGCTACGACGCGCATGGTCGGCGAGCGGAATGGTGTCGGTCACGACAACCTCGTCCAGTACAGAGTTGGTGATGTTGTCGACCGCAGGGCCGGACAAAATCGGATGCGTAGCATACGCGACGACGCGCGCAGCGCCGTGGTCTTTCAGCGCTTCACCAGCTTTACACAGTGTGCCAGCGGTATCGATCATGTCATCGACGACCACACAAGTGCGGCCTTCGATTTCACCGATAATGTGCATCACCTGGGCTTGGTTAGCCTGGGGGCGACGCTTGTCAATGATAGCCAAATCAGCATTCAGCTGTTTGGCGATGGCACGGGCACGCACAACGCCGCCAACATCGGGGGAAACAACCACGAGATCGTCGTAGTTTTGACGCTCGATGTCGTCCAGCAGGATCGGTGAGCCGTACACGTTATCAACCGGTACGTCGAAGAAACCTTGAATTTGGTCGGCGTGCAGGTCCATGGTCATTACGCGATCAACGCCTGCTTTCACCATCATATCCGCCACAACTTTTGCTGAGATGGGAACGCGGGCGGAGCGTACACGACGGTCCTGGCGGGCATAACCAAAGTAGGGAACCACTGCCGTAATACGGGCAGCCGAGGCGCGACGCAGAGCGTCGACCATCAGGATCAGTTCCATCAGGTTGTCGTTCGTCGGGGCACAGGTGGATTGCAGGATGAAGACATCCTTACCACGCACGTTCTCATTGATCTCGACCGCGATTTCGCCGTCGCTAAATTGACCCACCGTGGCGTTACCCATACGGCTGTCTAAGCTCTCGGCAATCTTTTGAGCGAGTTCGGGATTGGCGTTCCCGGTGAAAACCATCAATTTTGACACGCGCAGCCACCTTTGCAGTGTTGGGGATCAGGGGAGAAAACGCAGATCAACATTAGAATTGGCTGGGGTACCAGGATTCGAACCTGGGAATGCCGATACCAAAAACCGGTGCCTTACCACTTGGCGATACCCCAGCAATAACCTAATGCGATGACCGGGCGCTTTCAGCAGCCCAGAGCATCTTGTAGGGGAGAGGTGTTAAGTCCGCGCGCGACCCATGCTTGCCAGCGCTGATTAGCCAGTTCAGCCACCGTTTGCGCAGCCTCTTGTGACTCAAAAGCTGCAAACAAACAGGCGCCAGTGCCCGTCAGCCGACTAGGTGCGTGCTGCGCGAGCCAGTCAAGTGCTTCCGCGATACGCGGGTAGCGTTTTTTGACGGTAGCTTCGCAGTCATTACGCCACTCGGCCACTCCCCCCTGCAGTGCGCGCGCCATAGTAATGGGGAGGCTGTCGCGTGTCAATTCCGGGTCTTGGAAGATTGCGGGGGTTGAGACGCTAATGCCTGGGTGGATGACCACAAACCACGGGGTGTCGAGGGTCGCGGGCGTTAATTTCTCGCCCACGCCTTCGGCCCAGGCGCTTTTGCCTAAAACGAAGACGGGTACATCGGCACCTAGCGCTAAGCCCAGCTCTGCTAGGGTGGCATCGCTGAGCCCAAGCTGCCAGAGCTGATTGAGTCCTTTAAGTACGGTGGCCGCGTTGGAGCTGCCGCCACCCAGGCCGCCGCCCATGGGCAGGTGCTTCTCAATTGATATAGAAGCACCAAGGTGGGTGCCGCTGGCCTGCTGCAACCGCTTTGCTGCACGCCCAATAAGGTTGTCATCGTGCGCTACACCATCCATCGATGTGGTCAGTTCGATAACGCCGTCTTGGCGCAGGTTGAAGCTTAGATAATCGCAGAGGTCGATAATCTGAAACAGCGTCTGCAGTTCGTGGTAGCCGTCTTGACGGCGGCCCACAATATGCAGCATGCGGTTTAACTTGGCTGGGGCGGGTAGAGTGAGTGTGCGGGGTGTTGCGGGCATGCCGGTTCTCTATTGGCTAAACGTATGTAAACGTATGAAAGAGGGCCGGCGCTTGCCAGCCCGAGCGCTCTATTCGGAGGCCTGCCACTGATTAACTACCAGGGTAATGCGTACATCGCCGTAGTTCATGACCAAGCGGCGCGGTAGCCACATACCTTCAGCCTGCTCCCAGTCACGGTAGTCAATTTCCCAGCCATCTTGTTGAAGGTGGCTCGGGAAGCCGAGTTCGTCAGTTTCGAGCTGGTAGCTGGCGTGGTCGCCGGGCAGGCCGCGCACCCAGTCAGGCATGGCGCGCACTGGCAACGACCAGCCAAGCTGCTCTTCCATTAAGGCTTCCGGGGTTTCTGCTTCAAAACGGCCTTCACTGGTGGTCAGTGAGAAGCGACCCTCGCGGCCTTCCAGTACGCTGCGACCACCGCCAAAGGGGCCGCTAATCAGCATGCGGAAGTAGTAGGGGGTTTGGTTCCAGTCCAGGTTGGCGCTGGTGTTCTCTTCTGGAGTGCGTAGGCCCGCTTTGCCGACCAGGGTCCAGCTCTCGAACGCTTCCACATCTGCCTGTTGGCGCTCCCACTGGCCGGCTTGGCGGCCGCCCTCATCCATCGGCGCTTGGCTGGCACACCCGGCAAGGGCAGCCACCGCCAGGGCGGCCACCCATAGGCGGGCAGAACGATAGAGTGATGTGGAAGAGGTGCTCACTGGCGCGCTGTTCAAAAAAGAAGTCAACATAACTGGCTCCATGTCAGTGCTGTCTATTAAGGGTAAAAACTAGCAACGGTAAAGAAGTAAGCCTTAGGGCGCGCTGGGTGGCGTAAGTTCAGGGTAACGCTCAAGTAAATCATCAATGTGAGGATGGTAAGTGGTTCGTTGCAGAATGCGTGCAATCAGCAGGCGCGCTTCGTCACTGCGTCCTAGTGAATGAAGCACCTCGGCTAAGTGCGCGGCAATTTCTTGGTCGGGCATCTGCGCGTAGGCGCTTTCTAGCCATGCCAGCGCATCGTCGGGTTTGCCGAGGCGGAAATACACCCAGCCCATGCTGTCTAATACCGCCGGGTTATCTGGGTCCGCTTCGTAGGCACGCTCAATAAGCTCACGAGCTTCTTCCAGTCTTCCGGGTAAGTTAAGGTCAGCGAGCGTGTAACCTAGGGCATTTAGCGCGTCAGCATTGTTGGGCTCGGTGCGTAAGATTTGCCGTAAGTCCCGCTCCATGCCTGTTAAGTCGCCCATCTCCCAGGCGCGCATGGCGCGAAGGTACAGCAGGCTAGTGTCATCTGGGGTGCGGGTAATTTCTCGATCCAGCAGGGCGGTGGCATCTTCTTGAAGCGACAACTCGTCCAGCAGTTGCACTTCTAACCTTACTAGGTCACCGAAATAGGCGTCGTGGCGCATGCGCTCAATGCGTAGAAAAGCGCGGGCGTCGAGTAAACGATCATCCTCAATGAGCATGCGAGCCGCCGCCGACCTGGCGGCTAAAAATTCATCACCTTCATACACTTGGCGGTAGTAGAGGAGGGCGTTGTCGACCTCTCCTTGGGATTGGGCAATAGCACCTAATAAGAAGTAGGCAATGTTGGGTATGTTCTCTTGACTAATGAGCGGCTGCAGCAGCCGGTAGGCAGGCTCGCTGTGCCCTTCTTCTAAATAGAGCTGCGCCAAGGCAATGCGTAAATCCTGGTTGCCACCGTGGCTCTCTAATAGAGCATTGGTTTGCACTTCGGCGGCGGTAATGTTGTTGAGGCGTATTTCTGCTTGGGCCAGCATTAAGATAAAGCGCACGTCGTCAGGCGCTAGGCTAAGGCCTTGCTGGGCTGCCTGCTGTGCGCCGCGGTGGTCGCCAGTTTCCAGAGCAAGGCGTGCTTTAGCTAGCCACAGGGCGGCTGACTCTGGCTCTTGCTGTTCTACTTCATCTAAATAGCGCTGGGCGGTTTGCGTTTCTCCCAGGGCAGCTTCGATCAGGGCGGTACCCAGCAGCACATCGCTGTGAAACTCGCGCTGGGAAACCTCCGGCTGTGAAAGATAGCTGCGTAGCTGCTGTGCTAACAGGTTAAGCGGTGCCTCTTCGGCGACGGCGATTTCAGCGAAGGGGGCAATTTCACCATTGCCGCCTGATTCAGCAATGGCTAGCCGCTGCTCTAGGCTATCCAGCCAGTCGCCCCGTTGGAGTGATAGTGAGGCAAGCAGGCGGTTGGGTGTTTCTGCCCGAGGGTCTAATTCACGCCAGCGCAGCGCGGCGGCTTCCATTAGTGCGGCATCATTACCAAAGCGTGCGGCGAACGTGGCCCGTTCGGCCAGCCCTGGTGACGTGTAGCGCTGGGCGGCCTCAAGATATCCCTGGCCCGCATAGCGGTAATCGCCGCGTTGTCCGGCCAGCTCTGCGGTTAGCAGGGTACGTAACCCAGCGGCATCCAGCCCGCTGGTAATAGGCGGTGCCGTCACCATTGGGTCTTCAACATGAGCGTTGGTTTCACCGTCAAAAAGAGAGGGTGACAGCTGGCAGCCGCTCAGTATCAGCGTGGCGGCCAAGGGCAAAAGTGGAAAACCCGAAAACGAACAGGGAATACCCAGTAGTGTTGCGCGATGGGGCATGCGTATCTCGATCAAGTGGCCGAGTGTTCAGCATAGCGGCTTGGTTGCCTGCGGCAAAGTGGTGTGCGCCAGAAGATGCTCGGCTGTGATAGAATGTCCCACCTTGAAAAAGAGCCGAGTCAGCGCAATTCACTTGATGAGCTGCTCTCTTAGACTTGTATTAACAAGCCAAGAAACCATGACCGACAGTGAAGTGACGACCGATCCACTAGCGAAGACGCATAACCCATGACGCTTCTTGCCCTGGGAATCAATCATCGTACTGCCACCGTGGCTGTGCGTGAGCAGGTGGCCTTTACGCCGGCGCAGCTGGAAAGCGCGTTGGCTGAACTGCGTAGCCTGCCACACATTAGCGAAGCGGCGGTGCTTTCGACGTGTAATCGCACGGAACTCTACTGTGTGACGGATGCCGCCGGTGAGCAGATTGTGCTGGACTGGCTGGGTCGTTTTCATAATTTACGCGTTGAAGAGCTCGCCCGCTGCGCCTACCACTACCACGACAACGACGCTGCTCGTCATTTGATGCGCGTGGCCGTGGGGTTGGACTCCATGGTGTTGGGTGAGCCGCAAATACTGGGCCAGTTAAAAGATGCTTATCAGCAAGCGCGTCAGGCCAAGGGCCTGGGTGGCGAGCTGGAGCGTCTTTTTCAGCACACCTTCGCCGTGGCTAAGCAGGTACGCACCGAAACCGGCATCGGTAAAAATCCGGTGTCCGTTGCCTATGCTGCCGTCAGCATGGCCAGCCGCATTTTCGATGATTTCAGCCGCGCCAACGCGTTACTGATTGGCGCAGGTGAGACCATCGAGCTAGTGGCGCGCCATCTTCATGAAGCTGGTGTCCGTCAGCTCACCGTGGCGAATCGTACCCGGGAGCGGGCCGAGCAGGTTTCATCGTCGCTGGGCGGTACGGCGATTACGCTGCCGGAGATTCCTGATGCCTTAGAGCATGCCGATATTGTTATCTCCTCTACCGCATCTCCGCTGCCTATATTGGGCAAAGGGATGGTCGAACGGGCGCTGAAGAAGCGTCGCCATCGTCCCGTGTTTATGGTCGATATCGCCGTACCCCGGGATATCGAGCCAGAAGTGGGTGAGCTGGCGGATGTGTTCCTGTATACCGTCGATGACCTGGAAGAGGTGATCGAAGAGAATCGTCGCCATCGCCAAGTGGCAGCCGACCAGGCCGAGTCGCTCATTGAGCACGGCGTGGGTAGCTGGCAGCATGAGCGGCGTATTCGTAATGGCGGTGAGGTAATTCGCGACTATCGCCGCCACGGTGAGGCGCTGCGCGATCAGGCGCGGGATCAGGCGCTTGAGCGTTTGGCAAAAGGCGAAGACCCGGCCAAAGTGGTTGAGCGCCTAGCGCATCAGCTGGCCAGCCGCCTAATGCATCAGCCAACGCTCACCATTCGCGAAGCGGCCTCTCAGGAAAACCACGATTTGCTTAGCGCCGCACCGCGCCTGTTGCTGCCACCGAAGCCCGCCTTTGAGCAGCCTGCGCCCCCGGCAAAACGCCAGAAGGATGATACGCCCGCATGAAAGAGACTTTGCGCCAACGTTTAGACAGCTTCTCCGACCGGTTTGAAGAGCTGGCCATGCTGCTGTCAGATCCTGAGGTGATCAACGACCAGCAGCGCTTCCGCGACTACTCTCGCGAGTACTCGGAGCTGGAAGAGCTGGTCGCCGCTTGGAAGCGCTACCTTGAGGTGGAAAACAGCATTGCCGAAGCCGAGCAGCTAAGCCGCGACAGTGACCCGGAGATGCGCGAGCTGGCGGAGATGGAAATTCTCGACGGCCGCGAGCAGTTGGAAGCGCTCGACGTTGAGCTCAAGCGCCTGCTGATTCCGAAAGACCCGGACGACGGTCGCGGTGTCTTTTTGGAAGTGCGCGCGGGCACGGGTGGTGATGAAGCGGCCATCTTTGCGGGTGATCTCTTCCGCATGTACTCCCGCTATGCGGAAAAGCGCGGCTGGCGCGTAGAAATTGTTAGCGCTAGCCACGGCGAGCAGGGCGGTTATAAAGAAGTCATTTCCCGCGTGAAGGGCGACGGCGTCTATGCCCGCCTCAAGTTCGAGTCTGGCGCTCATCGGGTGCAGCGCGTACCGGCGACCGAATCCCAGGGCCGAATCCACACCTCCGCTTGTACCGTTGCGGTGATGCCTGAAGTGGATGAGGTGGGGGATATTGATATCAATCCGGCGGATTTGCGGGTCGATACCTACCGCTCCAGCGGTGCCGGTGGTCAGCACGTTAACACCACCGACTCCGCGATCCGGATTACCCACCTGCCTACCGGCGTGGTAGTGGAGTGTCAGGAAGAGCGTAGCCAGCACAAGAACCGCGCCAAAGCGATGTCGCTGCTTGCCGCCAAGCTCAAGCGTAACGCGGTGGATTCCCAGCGCCAGGAGCAGGCCGATGCCCGCCGCTCGCTGGTAGGGTCTGGTGACCGCAGTGAGCGTATCCGCACTTACAACTTCCCTCAGGGGCGCATTACCGATCACCGCATTAACCTGACGCTGTATAAGCTGACCGAAGTAGTGAGCGGTGAGCAGTTGGACGACGTGATCGAGCCGCTGATTCATGAGTACCAAGCGGAACAGCTTTCGGCGCTGCAGGACGCTTAATGACGTTCGACGCTTTGCTGAAGAGCGCCGCCCAGCGGCTGCAGCTGGCAGGTTCGCCGTCGCCTCGCGTAGATGCCGAGGTGCTGATGGAGTTCGCTACTGGCCGCAGCCGCACATGGCTCTATACCTGGGGCGATAGCGAATGCCCGACTTGGGAGCATGCCCGCTTTGACGCGCTAATTGCCGCCCGCGCCCAGGGCCAGCCGGTGGCCTATTTAACCGGAGAGCGTGAGTTTTGGGGGCTGCCGCTGGCTACCTCGTCTACCACGCTGATTCCTCGACCCGATACCGAAACCCTAGTAGAGGCCGCATTAGCGCGTGCAGGCACGCCAACCGGCAGGCTGCTTGACCTGGGTACGGGCACCGGGGCTATCGCGCTGGCCTTTGCCAGTGAAAAGCCGGATTGGCAGGTGGTCGGGGTGGATGTTCGCCCAGAGGCGGTGGCGCTGGCGGTTGACAATGCCCGTACACTTAATATCACTAACGCTACGTTCCTGGTCAGCGATTGGTTCAGCGCTTTCACGCTTTCTTCTCCTAGTGCGTCTTCACCTGGTTCAACATTTGAGATCATTGTCAGTAATCCGCCCTATATTGCCGCCGATGACCCGCATTTGGGCCAAGGCGATGTGCGCTTTGAGCCACGCTCGGCGCTGGTGGCCGAGGCCGACGGTATGGCGGATCTGCTGCACTTGATTACCACCGCGCAGGCGTTTCTCTCGCCCGGCGGCTGGCTGGCGCTGGAGCACGGTTATCGGCAGGCTCCTGGCGTGCGCAAAGCGCTAAAGCTGGCGGGCTATCAAAGCGTTGAAAGCGTACAAGACATAGGCGGCCATGAACGGGTTACCCTAGGGCACCTCGAATAACTGCCTGATTCATCAGTATTGGATCCTGCCATGAAACCAAAAAATAGAACGCTGGACCGTATCGACCTGAAAATTTTGCGTTGCCTGCAAGAGAACGCGCGCATTTCCTATGTAGACCTTGCCTCTGAAGTTGGTTTATCCACAACCCCTTGCTTAGAGCGAGTGAAGCGCTTGGAGCGCGCGGGCATTATCCGCGGCTATCAAGCCATTCTCGACCCCAGAGCATTAAAAGCTAACTTACTGGTATTTGTTGAGATCAGCCTGGAAACCCAGTCGCCTGCTGTGTTTGACGAATTTCGGCGTGCGGTGGAGAAGCTGCCGCAGATTCAGGAGTGCCACCTGGTGTCCGGGCAGTTCGACTACATCCTGAAATGCCGCATCCCGGAAATGGCCGCTTATCGCCAACTATTGGGGGATGTGGTCTTAACCCTGCCAGGGGTGAAAGAGTCGAAAAGCTACGTAGTGATGGAGGAGGTGAAGGAGAGCTTCAGCCTGCACATCCCCGACTTTGAGGAATTTGAGGATAAGTAACGCGATGATGAACGATCAGGCGCTGCTGCGCTATAGCCGCCAAATCATGCTGCCTGAGGTGGACATTGAAGGGCAGGAGCGCTTGCACGCTGCCCATGCGCTGATTATAGGTGCCGGCGGGCTTGGCTCGCCGGTGGCGCTCTATTTGGCGGCGGCGGGTGTAGGCACCATCACTATCGCTGATGCCGACCATGTGGAGCTTTCCAACCTGCAGCGCCAAATTGCCCATCAGCAGGCCAGCCTGGGGGTGAACAAAGCGCGCTCCGCGAAGGAGAGCATGCAGGCGCTTAACCCAGAGTGCCACGTTGTGGCCCTTGAGCAGCATGCAGAAGGCGAAGCGCTCACCGCCCTGGTGGCCTCGGCCGATGTGGTGTTGGACTGCACCGACCGTTTTTCCAGCCGCTATGCCATCAATGCCGCCTCCCAACAGGCAGGTGTGCCGCTGATTTCCGGCGCGGCGATTCGTTTTTCGGGCCAGTTGGCGTTGTTTGACCCGCGTGATGATGCGTGCCCCTGCTACGCCTGTTTATACCCGCCAGGGGATAGTGAGGATGAGGCACTGAGCTGTGCAGAGAGCGGTGTCATGGCCCCGCTAGTGGGGCTAATTGGCTGCTTCCAGGCGGTAGAGGCATTTAAGCTGCTAAGCGGTGCAGGGAGTGCGCATCAGGGGTTATCTACGTTTGATGGCTTAAGCGGCCAGTGGCGCCATTTTCAAGTGCCTAGAGATCCGGCTTGCCCGGTGTGTAGCGCCCGCGCATAAAAAAAAGCCCGCAGGGAGGCGGGCGCGACGTCACGGTCTTCACGTCAAAGGGAACGAACTCAGTAGGGCGGCGCTGCCGCCCTATCAGCCAGTCATCTAGCAGATTAGTTACGAATCAGATAATCGAAGGCACCCAGTGACGCTTTGGCACCTTCACCCATCGCAATAATGATCTGCTTGTAGGGCACGGTGGTAACATCGCCAGCGGCGAACACGCCGGGCACCGAGGTCATACCGTGGGCATCGACGATGATCTCGCCACGGGGTGACATTTCAATTGGCGAGCCTTTCAGCCACTCGGTGTTAGGCACTAGGCCAATCTGTACAAAGATGCCTTCCAACGCGATGCTCTTCACTTCATCGGTGTTGCGGTCTTTGTAAGTCAGGCCGTTAACGCGGCTGCCGTCGCCGGTCACTTCGGTGGTTTGGGCATTTAGCACGATGTCGACGTTAGGCAGGCTCTTCAGCTTCTTCTGCAGTACCGCGTCGGCGCGCATTTCACCCATAAACTCAACCAGCGTTACGTGGCCGACGATGCCAGCCAAGTCGATAGCGGCTTCAACGCCGGAGTTACCGCCACCAATCACCGCGACACGCTTGCCTTTGAACAGCGGGCCGTCGCAGTGGGGGCAGTAGGCAACACCTTTGTTGCGGTACTCTTGCTCGCCGGGCACGTTCATTTCACGCCAGCGGGCACCGGTGGCCAGTACCAGAGTTTTGCTCTTCAGCTTCGCGCCAGACTCAAACGTGACCTCATGCAGGCCGCCTTCGGCTTCTGCTGCTTTGAACGACGTAGCACGTTGCAGATTCATCACGTCGACTTCGTACTCTTTAACGTGCTCTTCAAGTGCGCTGACCAGCTTGGGGCCTTCGGTGTGGGTAACAGAGATAAAGTTCTCAATACCCATGGTGTCGGATACCTGGCCACCAAAGCGCTCGGCGGCAACACCGGTGTTAATGCCTTTACGTGCGGAGTAGATGGCTGCCGCTGCACCTGCTGGGCCGCCGCCAATCACCAGCGTATCGAAGGCAGCTTTTTCACTCAGCTTCTTGGCTTCACGCTCGGCAGCGCCAGTGTCCACTTTGGCCAGAATCTGCTCAAGGGTCATGCGGCCCTGGTCAAACGGCTTGCCGTTTAAGTAGATGCTGGGCACGGACATGATTTCGCGCGATTCGACTTCATCCTGGAACAGCGCACCGTCGATAGCGACATGACGCACGTTCGGGTTGAAGATCGCCATCAGGTTCAGCGCCTGAACTACATCCGGGCAGTTCTGGCAGGAGAGCGAGTAGTAGGTCTCAAACAGCATCTCGCCGTCGAGATCCTTGATTTGATCTAACAGCTCTTGAGAGGTCTTTGGTGGGTGACCACCGACTTGCAGCAGTGCCAGTACCAGCGAGGTGAACTCGTGGCCCATGGGGATGCCTGCAAACACCACGCCGGTCTCTTCGCCGGGGCGGTTAATCGCAAACGACGGGGTACGGCTATCTTGCCCGTCGGTATGCAGGGTAATTTTATCGGTGAGGCTGCTGATATCTTCCAACAGGCCCAGTAATTCGCGTGACTTGGCACCGTCATCGAGGGACGCAACGATCTCGAACGGTTGAGTCACTTTTTCCAGGTAAGCTTTCAACTGATTTTTTAAATTGGCGTCCAGCATGACAGTGGCTTCCTCGCAGTCAGCAGTAAGTTGTTCTCAACCTAAAACGCCCGCTGCCGGATCAGTAGGGCAGTCGGTAAAAGCGCTAGGGAAAACAGGGGGTGCGGTTACACGGGTGCTTAAACGAAACACCCGGGCCAAGTGCCCGGGTGTTGCGCTGCCTGTAGGGATTCAACTTAATGTGATTCGAACCCTAAGCGGCAGCGGTAGGCAATTTAGATTTTGCCTACGAGGTCCAGAGACGGAGCAAGTGTCTCTTCGCCTTCTTTCCATTTAGCCGGGCATACTTCGTTCGGGTTTGCACGAACGTACTGAGCAGCTTTCACTTTACGCAGCAGCTCTTCAGCGTTACGGCCGATATTGCCAGCGTTGATTTCGACAATCTGGATTTTACCATCCGGGTCAACGACGAAAGTACCGCGCTCGGCCAGACCGGCTTCTTCGATCAGCACTTCGAAGTTGCGAGAAATTTGCAGGGTCGGGTCAGCAATCATCGGGTACTGCAGCTTGCCGATGGTTTCAGAGCTGTCGTGCCATGCTTTGTGAGTAAAGTGGGTGTCGGTAGATACGCTGTAAATTTCAACGCCCAGCTTCTTGAAGGCTTCGTAGTTGTCAGCCAGGTCGCCCAGCTCAGTCGGGCAAACGAAGGTGAAGTCGGCCGGGTAGAAGAAGAAAATGGACCACTGACCTTTCAGGTCCGCTTCAGTGACATCGATAAATTCGCCGTTCAGGTAAGCTGTGGCTTTAAACGGTTTTACTTCAGTGTTAATCAAAGACATTCAGAACGTCTCCATAATAGGTGAGTGGCAGTAGAAAAAGTTGCTGCTCATGGTAGCGGACTGCGACCAATAGCTAAAATTGGAAAACTGAATCTTTCCAATAGGTGTTGGCTATGAAACTTTCTTGCTACCTTTCGCGCAGGTGGAAAGTGGGGGCATAGGGAGCTGAATACAAGAATTTTTCGGTGGCTCTTGCGGTAGACGGCACTGCACCGCAAAATTCGCACGGTTGCGATAATCGCCTAAGCTGTTTTCAGCTGGCGCTAGTTGCATCGGTGGCTAACCAGCCAGCCAGCGACAGCCGGTTGCAGTACATGGCTTTTGGGTGATGTAGACTTTCGAGATAAGGAGCAGGTAAGTGGGGAACATTAAAAAACTTTCAGGGGCCGTTACGGCCATCTCTTTTGCCGTAGCGGCCGCTGCTGCCCACGCTGATGAAGTGCGGGTATATAACTGGTCAGACTATATTGCTCCGGAAACGCTGGAGAAGTTTACCGAGCGCACCGGTATAGAAGTGACCTACGACGTTTACGATAGTAACGAAATTCTTGATGCGGCCCTGCTCTCCGGCCGCTCTGGCTACGACGTGGTCGTGCCTTCGACCTACTACTTCACCCGCCAGTTGAAAGCAGGCGTTTTTCAGCCGCTTAACCATGAGCTGCTGCCCAATTTGGATAACCTTAACCCAGAGCTGATGGCTAATCTGGAAACCATCGATCAGGGTAGCGAATACTCGGTTCCTTATATGTGGGGCACCAACGGCATTGGCTATAACGTTGAGCGCGTCACCGAAATTTTGGGTGACGACGCACCGTTAAATAGCTGGGCGCTACTGTTTGACCCGGAAATTACCACTCAGCTGAGTGAAGCAGGCTGTGGCCTTGCGATGCTCGATTCTGGCGATGAAATGCTGTCGCCCGCGATGGTCTATCTTGGCCTTGATCCGCTCAATGAAAGCGTTGAGGACATTGAGGCTGCCGGTGAGCTAATCTCCAAAGTGCGCGATAACATTACCTACTTCCACTCTTCGCGCTATGTGTCTGACCTTGCCAACGGTGATATCTGCGTGGCGGCAGGCTACTCTGGTGATATCTTCCAGGCTGCCGCGCGTGCGGAAGAAGCGGGCCGTGATTTCACCATTGGCTACAGCATCCCGAAAGAGGGCGCTGCGCTGTGGTTTGATATGATGGCGATTCCGGCAGATGCTCCGAATCCCGAAAACGCCCACGCGTTTATTAATTTTATCCTCGACCCTGAAATTGCTGCTGAGATCAGCGAGTACGTGCGCTATGCCAACCCCAACCTGGCGGCGAACGAGTACCTCTCAGATGAGCTGATTAACGATCCGGCCGTCTACCCGGAAACCGAGGTCATGCAGAACCTGTATGTCCAGGTAGAAAAACCCCAGGATATCCTGCGTGCCCGTACGCGCACCTGGAACCGCGTTAAGTCTGGCCGTTAATTCTAATCATCGCCTGACGGCGAGCCGGGTAGCTGCTCGGCTCGCTGTTTGTCTTTTATCGCCCGGTTAACCGGGCCTTTTGATGGGAGTGGCGAATGGTCACTACGCCCCTGTCGAACGATTCTTCATCCTCTTCGTCTGCCATTCCCCCGCCTGTGCGCTCTCAGGGGAAAGCACCTCGATTTGCCGAGGATATCGTTTTAGAGGTTAAGCGCTTGAGCAAGCGGTTTGATGATGCGCTTGCCGTCGATGATGTGAATTTGCAGGTAAAGCGCGGCGAGATTTTTGCCCTGCTAGGTGGGTCTGGCTCGGGTAAATCTACCCTACTGCGCATGCTTGCCGGTTTTGAGGCGCCCAGCGAAGGGCGCATTTTGCTGAGTGGCGAAAACATCACTGAGATGCCGCCACACAAGCGGCCCATCAATATGATGTTCCAGTCCTATGCGCTATTTCCGCACATGACCGTGGCGCAGAATATTGAGTTATGGTGATTTCTGGTGTATGGAAGCAGGCTGAAAGGATGGCGTATCCTGTTGGTTGATCACCACCAAGATCACAACCAACAGAGGATGGATACGCCATGTCCAAGTCTAACCTGCATGCTCTTTCACAACCAGA